>WAQV01000024.1 GCA_015520065.1 Candidatus Pacearchaeota archaeon
ATCATATCGGATTCACCTCCTTTTCAATAAAGGTGAATCCTCCTAATCTTAAAAGGATTTCACTAAAGCCGTTTGCAACACTTTATTCTTTGTTAAGAACTTTTTCAGAGAAAACGACTAACTTTAAATAACTCTCTTTTCTTATTAAAGCATGAAACTGGAATTTACTCCTGTGGATTATGATTATTTTGATTTTGAAGGAAGAAATTATGCCTTGTTGTTTGGCAGGGACTCAAAAGGAAAAAGAATTGCAGTTATTGACTCTTGTCCAGTGTATTTTTGGGCTATTCTTGAAGATGGCATAAAAAAAGAAAAAATTAATTCTCTTATTGAGAAAATAGGGAAAATAAAACTGAATGCCAAAGGCAGAAAAACGAGAGTTGAAAAAGTAGAGCTTCATGAAAAGAACTTTCTAGGAAAAAAAGTAAAAGCATTGAAAATATTTGCCACTAATTACAAAGACCTTCATGATATTGCAGACAAGCTCGGAATGAAAGAAATAACTCAGAGGCGTGGGTATGATTTAGGATACATAACCCATTACATAATAGAAAAGAAAATTCTTCCTCTGCACTGGTATGAGATTGAAGGAGATATTTGTTTAGGAACAGGTGTTGAGGAGTTTGGAGGAATTGCTTCTGCGCTTGAGTGTGATATATGCCTTAAACTAACCTCTGCAAAGGAAATTAAACATAAAGACTTCAATCCAAAAGCCCTTGCTTATGATATTGAGACAGACGAGCTTGGGATAGGAGAAGGAGAGATTTTAATGATATCTCTTGTAACTGACAACTTTAAGAAAGTTATAACCTGGAAGCCTCACTACAAAAAACAGGAGTTTGTAGAAAAAGTAAAAGACGAGGCTGAACTTTTGGAAAGGTTTGTACATTATGTAAAAAAGCTATCTCCGGATTTTCTTGTAGGTTACTTCTCAGACGGGTTTGACTTGCCGTATTTGAAAGCAAGAGCAGAAAAACTGAATGTTAAGCTTTCTCTTGGAATTGACGGAAGCCAGCCGAGGTTTTCCGGTGGCATAAACCCTTCAGGAAAAATCAGAGGAATAGTTCATATTGATTTAATCAAATTCATCAAGACAGCTTACTCCCAGTATATGCAGTCAGAAACTCTTTCTCTAAATGAGGTTGCAAAAGAGTTTCTTGGAGATGAAAAAGTAAATTTTCAACATAAAAAATCCAACAAGGGAGTCAGCTGGGAGAGATATTATGAGTATAATTTGCAGGATTCTGCTTTAACATTTAGACTTTTCAAGAAAATGTGGCATGACCTTTTAGAGTTTACAAGAGTAATGCAGGAACCGATATTTGAGGTATCAAGAAACGGGATGTCAAAAAATGTTGAGTCTTACATCCTGCACAATCTTGACAGATTTAATGAGATTCCTGAAAAAAGGCCAACTCATAACGAACTTGCAGAAAGAAGGCACAGGGAGAAATATAAAGGCGGATTTGTTCTTGAGCCTGTTCCAGGGCTTTATGAAAACATTGTCCTGTTTGATTTTACAAGCAGTTACGGAAGCATTATTGTAACCTATAACCTTTCAAAAGCGACCTTTTTAGGAATTAATGTTTCCAACACGAGGGATGCCTACTGCATAGAAACAGAGAAAGGAAAGCTGTGCTTTTCGAAAAAAAGAGGGTTTTTTCCTGAGATGTTAAAAGAGTTAATTGAAAAAAGAAAACAATACAAAGAGGAGCTGAAAAAAAAACCTGACGCAATCAAAAGAGCAAGAAGTAACGCCTTTAAACTTTTAGTTAATTCCTCGTATGGGTATCAGGGATTTTTTGGAGCAAGATATTACTGCCCCGAGGCTGCCGCAGCTGCAGCTGCTTTTGCAAGAAAGTCAATAAAAGATGCAATAGAAAAAACAAATAAGCATGGATTTAAGGTTATTTATGCAGACACTGACGGATTTGCGTTTCTGAGAGGAAAGCACACAAAAAAAGATGTCCTGAATTTTTTAAAAAAGCTCAATTCAGAGATGCCAGGCATTATGGAACTGGAACTTGAAGGTTTTTTCAAAAGAGGATTATGGGTTACTACTCGTGCAGGAACTGTAGGCGCAAAAAAGAAATATGCATTAATTGATGAACATGGCAAGCTAAGAATAAGGGGCTTTGAAACTGTCAGAAGAGACTGGTGCAATCTTGCAAGAGAGGTCCAAAGCAGGATTATTAAGCAGATTCTTGAAGACGGTGATGAAAAAAGGGCTTTGGAGTATGTTAGAGAAGTGATAAAAAAAATAAAGCAGAGAAAGGTTAACAGGGAAGACTTAATAATAAGAACTCAGCTTAAAAAGCCTCTTTCTGAGTATAAAGCTGTTTCTCCGCATGTAGTTGCTGCAAAAAAAATGCAAGAGCAAAAGATTCCTGTCAGAGAAGGAAACCTTATAGAATATTACATTGCAGAAATGCCATCTAAAGCAGCTTCCAAGCTCGTAAGAGAGAAAGTAAAACTTCCTCATGAGGAAGGAGATTACAATATTGAATACTATCTTGAAAACCAGATACTTCCTGCAGTTGAGAATATATTTCAGGTTTTTGGCATAGAGGTCAGCCAGATTATTAAATCAAAAAGACAGACAACTCTTGCTGATTTTTAATTTTTGGTGATTTAAAAATCCATTTCAAACAAGAGCAAGTTTCTGGAAAAATATTAAAAAGGAAGCAAGTTTTGTACCATCATGGCAGAGGATTCTTTAAAGCCATTATTTGTTGAAAGGATGAAGCTGATTCTTAATGATGAGAATGATTTTAAAAACTACTTAAAGAGTCTGGAAAAACCTCCTGCAAAATCAATAAGATGCAACACTCTTAAGATATCTCCATCAGAATTGAAAAAAAGGCTTCTGGAAAAAGGCTGGAAGATTAGACAGCCTTTTAAAAAACATCCTGAAATTATGATAATTGAATCTGAACTGCAGCCTGGAGAGTTAGGAAGGAGCATGGAACATCTGTTAGGATATTATTACATTCAGGAAATAGCAAGCATGCTGCCTGTTATATCCTTAGGCATTAAGTCAGGAGATGTTGTTCTTGACTTATGTTCTGCTCCTGGAAGCAAGACAACCCAGATTGCAGCAAATATGAAAAATAAAGGAACAATTATTGCAAATGATGTAAGTGTCAGCAGAATAAAGATTCTTGCCTCTAATCTTGAAAGATGCGGTGTTGCTAATGCCATAATCACTAGAAAAGACGGGGTTGCGTTATGCAAGAATATCAAAAAACAATTCCCTGAACTTCTTTTTGATAAAATCCTAGTTGATGCTCCTTGCTCTGGAGAAGGCACCTTAAGAAGCAGCCAGAAAACAAAATTTATGTGGAATATTAAAACTGTTAAAAGCCTTTCCAAACTTCAGAAGATGATGTTTGCTGCTGCGTTTGAGTTGTTAAAGCCTGAAGGAATTATTGTTTACAGCACTTGCACTCATGCTCCAGAAGAAAACGAAGAAGTTGTAGACTTTGCATTGAGAAATTTTGAAGGGAAAATAAAAATAGAAAAACCTAATCTGCCATCAGAGATGAAATTCAAGGAAGGGCTAAAAGAATGGAACGGAAAAAAATATGTGGAAGATGTAAAATACTGCTGCAGAATTTACCCTCATGACAATGACACAGACGGATTTTTTATCTCAAGATTCAGGAGGTTGAAATGAAAAAACTCCAGTTGCCTTTATTGAAGATATTTAATGAAAAAGAAAAGCAATTCATAGTCGAGAAACTTAACAAACAGTTTGGGGTTGAAGAGTTAAAAGGAATGCTGCTTAAAAGAGGTATGGACAGGATATTTTTGTTCTCAGGAAGCTTTAATGAGAAGCAGATAAAAAAGATTGAGAGCATTTTGCCAGTAGAAAGAGTTGGAGTTTATTTTGCAAAACTTGTTAAGGAAAAAGACGGGACAGAAAGCATAAGGCTGAGCATTGAGGGAACTCAAATTCTTAAAGACCAGATAAAGAAAAACATATTCGAGATTCCTGACAGCAAAACAGCAGAAGCATGGATGAAAGGTCGTGAACTTAACATCTCAACAGGAAAAAAGGGCTTTTTAGTTATGAAATACAAAGACGATTTTTTAGGAACAGGCAAAGCTTCTGAAGAAAAGATAACTAACTTCATTCCTAAATCAAGAAGACTGAAAGAGAGTTCTATATAATAGCAGACACCTATCTATTTCTTGTAAAATAATCTTTTGGAGGATAGATTACAACTCCTCTTTCAGCAAAAGCAGACTCTTTTTTAGGAGTGTAAGTTGGTTTTGGAGAGCTTAAAATTGCTATTCCATAAAGAGTAACTCTTCCTACAAACTCGCATCTTTCTCTTACTGCAGACATAAACCTGCACAACTTTTCGCTCAATTCTGCCATGCAGATGCTATAAAATATGCGTTTTTAAAAATTATTGTTCCTGATTTCAGAATCTGCTTTTCCTTTTTGAATCAATAGCTTTTAGAATTCTTTCTTCCTCTGCAAGTGACCAGCCGACTCCTGCCTCAAGAATACGCAAAAATCTCTGCACATCCGCATTCCTTTCATCATACTTTTCCCTTAAAATCTCTCTAACAGCATTATAGCTTTTCCAGAGCAACGACTCTTTATTGCTGACAATGTTCTCAATTGACCTGAAAAGGCGCTCTCTGCATTCTTCATACTCCCTCCAATCAGTTATTGAAAGCCTGAATTCGATATATGGCTCCTTAAGTATTCCATAAGATTCATTTTTCCTTGCACTTTCCATAATTATAATCTAAGAACAAAGCAGATTTAAACATTTTGGAAAGAATTTATAAAATAAATTTGGCACTTTTATCTATGAATTTAATTAACAAAAATGAAAAAATAAATGCAGAGGCTTTGATAAAAGCAGGAAAAATTGCCTCTGAAACAAAAGAATATGCAAAATCAATAATTAAAAAAGAAATGCCTTTGCTGGAGATAGCTGAAAAAATAGAGTCAAAGATTATAGAACTTGGAGGAAAGCCTGCTTTTCCTGTAAATCTCTGCATCAATGAGATTGCAGCACACTATACGCCTTCATTTGACAATAAAACTCTCGCATCAGGGATTTTGAAAGTGGATATTGGGGTCCATATAGATGGCTGGATTGCAGATACAGCGTTTTCTGTTGATTTGGAAAACTCTGAGGAAAACAAACTTTTAATAGAAGCGAGCAGAAAAGCCCTTAATAATGCTTTGAAGGTTGCTAAAAAAGATGCTCGTGTAGGGGAAATTGGAAAAGAAATACAGCAGGCAATTGAATCTTTAGGGTTTTTACCTATAACAAACCTCTCAGGGCATGAGATTAAAAAATATAGCGTTCATGCAGGACTCTCAATTCCAAACATAAATAATCACTCAAGTGAAACACTTAAAGAAGGGATTTATGCAATAGAGCCGTTTGCAACACTCCAGCATGCCAGCGGGAAAGTTTATGAGGGAAAGCCTTCAGGAATTTATATTGTATCCAGTGAGAAGAACATACGGAATCCCTCTGCCAGACAGCTCTTAAAATCTTTAACAGAGGAATATAAAACTCTTCCTTTCTGCTCGAGATGGATTGCAAATAAACACGGAAGAAAAGCTCTTTTATGGCTGAAACAGCTTGAAGACAACGGAAACTTGTATCAGTTCCCGCAGCTTGTCGAGGCGAGTGGAAACAAAGTAAGCCAGGCAGAGGAGAGTATTTTAATATCTGCTAAAAATAATTCAGAAGAAGTGATAGTTATTACTGAAAACATCTAACCAACAAATTTAAAAACCAATTTTAACAAACATATTTGTTGACAAGCTTTTAATAGAAAATGAAAACTCTCAAGGGAAAACTTGAAGAAGTAAAAAGGATAGGGAGAGTGAATCTGCTTAAGATATTCGGAATGGATAAGATGATAAAAATCAGAGTAAACGGAACAGAGTTTTATGATAGAAGCGGAGGATACAGAATCCCTTTTGATAAGATTAAAAAACTTGAAGGAAAGGAAGTGATTATAAAATATACTGAAGAAAGATTAAAGATAGGAGATAAGATTGGAGACATTATATTTACATGGAACCTTGAACCTCCAATAAGATATAATAGAATAATCGAGATAAACTCTAAAGACAAGAAATACTAAAATGTCTGAAAGCACAACAGAAAAAATACAAAGGCTTATGAAACAACAGGACAAAATAAGAAACATAGCTATAGCTGCGCATATTGACCATGGTAAAACGACTTTTTCTGACAATCTTCTTGCAGGAGCTGGAATGCTTTCTGAAGAAACAGCAGGAAAACAGAGAGCTTTAGATTTTCATGAAGATGAGGCAGCAAGAGGTATTACAATTGATGCTGCATCAGTAAGCATGGTTCACAATGTTGCAGGAGAGGATTATCTTATTAATCTTATAGACACTCCTGGTCATGTAGATTTTGGAGGAGATGTTACAAGAGCTATGCGTGCTGTAGATGGATGCATAATTCTTACTTGCGCTGTAGAGGGAGTAATGCCTCAGACAGAAACAGTAGTAAGGCAGGCATTAAAAGAACTCGTAAAACCTGTTTTGTTCATTAACAAAGTAGACCGTCTTATTAAAGAGGTTAAACTTACACCTGAAGCAATGCAGGAGAAATTTGTAAAGATTATAAATCATGTAAACAGCCTTATTGAGAATTTAGCTCCTGAAGGATACAAAGAAAAATGGAAAGTTGGTGTTGGTGAAGGCACAGTTGCTTTTGGTTCTGCATTCCATAAATGGGCTTTAAGTTTCCCGTATATGAAAGAAAAAGGAATAACTTTTAAGGATGTCATAGATGCTTATGAGTCTGACAATTATAAAGAGCTTGCAAAAAAAGCACCTCTTCATGAGGTTGTCTTAAACATGTCTATTGCTCACCATCCTAATCCAGTAGAGGCTCAAAAATACAGAATTCCAAAGATATGGCACGGAGATATTGATTCAGACATAGGAAAGGCTCTTGTGAACTGCGACCCTAAGGGAGAACCAGCATTCGTTCCTACAAAGATTGTAATTGACAAGCATGCAGGAGAGGTAGCTGCAGGAAGGCTTTTCTCAGGAACAATAAGGCAAGGAGATGAAGTTTATATGAACCTTGCAAAACAAAAAGTCAGAGTTCAGCAAGTATCTGTTTACAAGGGAGCCCAGAGAATAGTTGTTGATGAGGCAAGTGCAGGAAATATTATTGGAATTGTAGGGCTTAAGAATGTTTTTGCAGGAGAAACTGTAAGCAAACACCCTATGGAGCCTTTTGAGGCAATAAAACACTTGTTTGAGCCTGTTGTTACAAAATCAATTGAGGTTACGAAAGCTGCAGACCTTCCACGGCTTGTTGAGGTATTAAAGCAGGTTGCAAAAGAAGACCCTTCAATTAAAGTAGAAATCAATGAGCAGACAGGCGAGAGTTTAATGTCAGGAATGGGAGAGCTTCACTTAGAGATTATTGAAAACAGAATTAGAACAGAAAAAGGGTTAGATGTAAAAACCTCTCCTCCTATTGTGGTTTATCATGAAAGTGTAGCTAAGGAGTCTGAGCCAGTGGAAGGAAGAAGCCCTAACAAACACAACAGCTTCTTCATAAAAGTTGCTCCTCTCGAAGATGAGGTTTATGAGGCAATCAAGTCAGGAGAGCTTCCTGAAGGAAGAATTAAGAAAAAGAGCAGCAAAGAGATTTTTGACAAGCTTTCCCAGTTAGGATGGGATGGAGACACAATCAGGAATGTAAGAGATATTTACAAAGGAAACATTTTCCTTGATGAGACTCGTGGAGAGGTTCATATAGGAGAAGTTATTGAGATGGTTTTAGATGCTTTTGAGATGGTTATGGACCAGGGGCCTTTGGCAAGAGAGCCATGCATGAAAATGAAAGTATCTTTAGTAGATATAAGGCTTCACGAGGACGCAATTCACAGAGGTCCTGCACAGGTATATCCTGCTGTAAGAGAGGCAATAACAGGTGCAATGAAGAAAGCCTCTCCAATATTGCTTGAGCCTCTGCAGATTCATGTTATTGAGATGCCTGACAAGTTTATGGGTGCTGTTACAAAACTTGTAAGCAGCAAGAGAGGTCAGATGCTTAATGTAACTCAAGAAGGCTCAAATGTTGAGATGGAGGCAAAAATCCCTGTAGCTGAGATGATAGGATGGTCCAGTGACCTAAGGTCAGCAACAGAAGGTCGTGGAACCTCTGCATTGAAAGACCAGCTTTTCGAGAGAATTCCTGCAGCGCTTCAGGACGAAGTTATCAGGAAAATCCGTGAAAGAAAAGGCCTTTCAGAGAATCAGTAGGTTTTAAGAATTCTAAAATATTGACAAAACAATGATAAAAGAACAGCCAGAAAAATTTATGAAAGTTTTCTTGTGAACAAATGGGGGCATGTAAAAAGAGTACTCGTTTTTGCTACAATTCTAGCAAGAAAACTGAAATTAAGTGATAAAGAATTAAAAATAATTCAGATCGCAGCACTTCTTCATGACATAGGATATAAAAAGCAGTTTGAAAGAAAGGCAAAGTTTAAACTTAAAAGAAAAGACAGGCATGAAAAACATTCTGCTGACATGGCTGACAGAATCATGAATGAATCTGGATTTGACAATGAAGAGGTAAAACTGGTTAAAGAAATTATCTTAACGCACGGAGATTTCAAAAAATGCAAAACAAAGCTGCAAAAGATACTTTTTGATGCAGACAAGCTTGACAAAACCACTGTTGGAGAGGTTATAAGGAAATCGATAATCATGCATGAGAAGTTTAAAATGAACGACGAAGAGATCTTCTTAAGATTGATTAAAAGAATGAATGAAATAGAATTCCATTTTAAGGAGTCAAGAAAAATAGCGGAAGAAAACAAGAAAAAAGTATTTTCTGCTTTCAACTCTTATAAAAACCTGTTGGAGCATGCTGATAAAATTGAGAAAAAACTGGATATATAATTTTAACTTTCTCAGTCTGACTTACTTAAGATTTCATTCAACTTTTTCTTAAGCAACTCAACAGATGGGAATTCAGCATAATGAATTGTTTTAAATCCAAAACTATCAGCGTTTCTTATGTTTGGAATATGGTCGTCAATAAACACGCATTCCTGCGGAGCAAGATTATATCTTTTCAATTCAGTTATAAGTTTCTCAAAAGCCTCTTTTTCTGATTTCAGGCATCCGAATTTGTAAGAAGCAAATATCTCAATAAAACTGTCATAAATTCCTGCTTCTAAATTTGCTTCATAGTGTTCTTTTTTTATGTCTGTAAATCCAAATAACATAAAACCTTTTTTCTTTAAGTTCTCTATAATCTTCAACAGCTCATGATTCAGGATTTTAAATCTTGCATACCCTTTTTTATAGTCTTTTAAGATTCTGTCTATGTCTGAGATATCAGGTTTTATTTTGAAGAAAAAGTTTCGAAAATCCTCTTTTCCAATATCAGAATTGTTATATATTTTTATTAACTCTTTATCTCCTTCTTGGAGTGCAATACTGAAGCCATTTTTCTTAAGAAAAAAATCATTGAGTTCTTTCCATTTGGTTTTATAAATCACACCTCCAAAATCAAATATTAAGGCTTTTATCATTTTAATGAAAGTTCGCAATGTTTATTCTTTAAATTATTTTTTATACAACATTTTTCTCAAACAACTCATCAAGCAGTTTAACTATTCTTTTGGAATCAGAGTAGGTTTTCCTGTATTTTTC
>WAQV01000025.1 GCA_015520065.1 Candidatus Pacearchaeota archaeon
AAATTGATGGAGAGCAAAGGATTCTCTGAAAAGAAAATTAGAAGCGTTATTAGAGAGATGTTGGGATAGTTTAAAGAAAAATTAATAAACACTGTCAGTTATGAGGTTTTATGGAGAAGATAGATTTACAGAAATTTAACAAAAGCAGAACCCTAATAAAAGATGTCTTCTCAAAAAAAGAATCAGAGAAAGTTGAGATTGCTGGGTGGGTTCACCTTGTAAGAGACTTAAGCAAGATTAAATTCATTCTTTTAAGGGATATTACAAGCATGATACAGGTTACTGGAATTCAGTCTAAAACTCCCTCAGAGGTTTTTAACAACATGGAAAAAATCTCACGAGAGAGTGTTATTTATGTTTCTGGAACAGCTGTTAACTCAAAGCAGGCACCAGGCGGAAAAGAGATTCTGCCAGAAAAAATTGTTGTTTTAAATCCTGCAGAAGAGTTGCCAATAGATGTTCTTGATTACAGCAAAACAGAGTTGCCAAAGAGGCTTGATTACAGGTTTCTGGACTTTCACAGAAGGAAAATACAGGCAATATTCAAGATTCAGACAGTAATTGCGAATTCATTCAGAGAGTATTTCTATAACAAAGGGTTTATTGAGATGCAGCCTCCTTGCATTATAGGCTCTGCATCTGAAGGCGGAACTGAGTTGTTTAAAGTTAAATATTTTGAAAAAGACGCTTATCTTGCTCAAAGCCCGCAGCTGTATAAGCAAATGGTTGCATGCAGCATGGAAAAAACATTCATGATAACTCCTGTATGGCGTGCAGAAAAGCACAATACAAAAAGGCACATAAATGAGATAAGGCAGATGGATATTGAGATGGCTTTTGCAAATCAAGAAGTTATAATGAAAGAGTTGGAAGAAGTTGTCAAATACATAGTCAAAAAAGTAATTGAAAAATGTCCAGAGGAATTAAAACTGCTTGAGGTTAACCTTAAAGTTCCAAAAGCAAAGTATTTAAGCTATGACGAGACAGTTAAACTTTTAGGTATACCTTACGGAGAGGATTTAAACCCTGAAAATGAAAAGGAACTGGAAAAAAAGTTTCCAGATACAATTGTTTTTGTTCATTCCTGGCCTCTTTCCTTAAAGCCGTTTTACATTATGCCAAAAAACCAGAATCCGAATTCAAAACTAAGCGAAGGGTTTGATGCTATATACAAAGGAATTGAAATTTCTTCTGGAGGGCAGAGAATTCATATTCCTGAACTCTTGACAGAAAGAATAAAAGCAAACGGCTTGAATGTAGAAAGTTTTAAATCTTATATAGACAGTTTCAGGTACGGAAGCCCTCCGCATGGAGGCTGGAGCATTGGATTGGAAAGGCTTACGGAAGGAATTTGCAATCTTGACAATATAAGAGAAGCAACAATGTTTCCAAGAGACAGAGACAGGCTGAACCCTTAAAAATAAAAAGAAAAATATATATTTCTGAGACTCTTAATATAAACATGAGATGGGTTTTAAGGTCAAAGATTCATAAGGCAACATTAACAGAAGCAAATACAGATTACATTGGAAGCATAACCATTGACGAGGATTTAATTGAAAAAGCCGGGCTGTTAACAGGAGAGAAAGTTCTAGTTGTAAGCAACACAACAGGAAAAAGACTGGAAACATATGTAATTGCAGGGAAAAGAAACTCGGGGCAGATAATCATGAATGGGGCTGCAGGGCATCTAATTAAAGCTGGAGAGAATATCACAATTATGGGATTTGAGCTTTCTGACAAGGAAATTAATCCAAAAATCATTCTCGTTGACGAGAATAATAAGTTTTTGAAATATCTTTAAGTGTGGTTAAAATCAAATAACTTTTAAACTCTCCTTCTGTATAATTTTATGGATTTTTTATGGAAGAAAGTATCAGAGGAGGAAAAAGAAAAGATTAAGGAAGAAGCAAAAAGAATTATGGATTCTTTTTCAGAGAAGCTTGAAGATGTAGAAAAAAAACTTCCAGAAGAGAGTATAACAGAACTGGAAGAGTACGAAAGACCTGAATCAGCAGAGTGTGAAAAGCCTGAAGAGGAAAAAACTGCTGAGAACTTCAGAAAGTTAATGTTCAACAATGCTGCTGAAAAAAACGAAAATTTTATAATTGCTGAAAGAAAAAGGTGGTAGTAATCTAAACTATGATTAAGAAATCAGGACATAAAACAGCTAAAATGGAAGACATAATAATATCTGACAAGGAAACTCTTGAAGAAAAAATAAAGAAAATTGCAGAAACAGGAAAGGAAGGGCTTCATGTTCTCGCTGATTTTGACAGAACCCTTACAAAAGCGTTTGTTGATGGAGAGAAAATCCCATCACTTATTTCTGAATTAAGAAACAGGAATTATATAAATGAGGATTACTCAAAAAAAGCCCACGAGCTTTTCAACAAATATCATCCTATTGAAGTTGACCCTAATGTGCCATTTGAAGAGAAAAAAGCAAAAATGCATGAGTGGTGGTCAAAACATTTTGAGCTGCTGATTAAGTCAGGATTAAACAAAAAGCATTTGAAGCAAATTGTGGACAATGGAAAAATTCAGTTCAGAGAAGGCGTTTTAGAGTTTCTTGACTATCTGCACGAAAAAGACATTCCTTTAATCATTCTTTCTTCTGCAGGACTTGGAGGAGACTCAATCTCAATGTTTTTAGAAAAGCATAACAGGAAGTATGATAACATTCATATTATTTCAAACTCTTATGTCTGGGATTCGGAAGGAAATGCTGTTGCAGTTAAAGAGCCAATCATACACTCCTTAAATAAAAGTGAAATAACAGTTAAGGATTACTCAGTATTTGATATAATAAAAAACAGGAAAAATGTCCTGCTTTTAGGTGACGGTATAGGGGATTTAGGAATGGTTGAGGGTTTTCCTTATGATACTCTTATCAGCATTGGATTCTTAAATGAAAAAGTTAATGAGAATTTGGAAACCTACAAGAAAAACTTTGATGTTGTTATAACAAATGACGGCTCAATGAGTTATGTCAATAAGATTCTTGAGAAGATATCAGGATGAAAAAACACTCCAAAAAAGAGTACGCAGAAATCTGGATTAAAAACTACGAATCAAGAAAGGATACATTTAGAGTAAAATATTTAGAACCGTTTTTAAGATCACACATTAAAAAACTTCCTGAAAATGCTAAAGTTCTGGATGTTGGATGTGGATGGGGGACTATAATTAAATTCCTGAAACCATCTCATGAATATACAGGAGTTGACCCAAACAAATATTTCTTTAGCTATATAAGAAGAAAATATTCTAACAGAGAAATGACTCTATTATATGGAAAACTCCCTTCCAAACTTCCTGTTCCTGACAACTATTTTGACTTAGTAGTTTGCAGTATGACATTGCATCTAGTTGAGAGTTTAGAAAACTCTATCAAAACTCTTTTTTCAAAAGTAAAGAAAGGTGGAAAGCTTCTGATAGTAGATTTCAGAGACAAAGCAGAGAAAGTAATAAGAGAGAAAATTTACCCTGTTGTATGTGAAGAAACTGAAAACCATATTAAAGGGATTTCTATCCTGCCATCAGGATTGAAAGTCTGCAACGAAGCTTTTTTTCACAAGGAGAAAAATATTGAAAAGATTATAAGTAGCCTTAATTGCAGATTTATTAAAAGATATTTAGGAGATTTTTTCGTTGCATATGAGATTAAAAAATAACTTTTTCTAACCTTTAACAGATTCCAAAAAAGAACAGCACAAACTTAAAAAACTAACTATACTGTAATATAATGTTAAAATGAATACTCAGCAAAAACTCAAAAAATATCTGCAAGAGATTGAAAAAAACGACCAGAAAGGCAAGAAAATAAATGCTTTTATTGAATTAAGAGATGAAAAAGAGCTTTTTGCCGAAGCAAAAGCAATTGATGAGAAAATAAAAAAAGGAAAAGCCGGAAAGCTTGCAGGTCAGATTATAGCAGTAAAGGCAAACATAAATGTTTTAGGTCTGCATGCATCATGCGCAAGCAAGACTCTTGAAAACTATAAGGCAACTTATGATGCAACAGTTATTAAGAAAATTAAAGAGGAAGATGGTTTAATTATAGGCATGACAAATATGGATGAGTTTGCATGCGGCAGTTCCGGAGAAAGCAGTGCTTTTGGTCCTACAAAGAATCCTGCTGCTCTAAAGTCAGGTAAAGAACTTATTCCAGGCGGTTCCAGTTCCGGAAGTGCAGCAGCTGTTGCAGCTGGTTTTTGTGATATGGCTCTGGGCAGTGATACTGGCGGAAGCATAAGAAATCCTGCAAGCCATTGCGGTGTTATAGGAGTTAAACCAAGCTATGGTGTTGTAAGCAGATACGGGTTAATTGATTTAAGCATGTCTTTAGACCAGATAGGACCAATAACAAAAAGCGTAACTGATGCAGCCTTGCTGTTAAGTGTCACTCAAGGAAAAGATGAAAAAGACGCTATATCTATTGATTCAGAAAAAATTGACTTAAACAGCATAAAAAACACTCCTGCAGAAATAACAATTGGAATTCCGGATTTAGATGGCATTAGTGTTGATAGCAGAATTAAAGAGTTAATTGAGAGGAAACTAAACGATGTTGCCAATCAATGCAACTGGAGTATAAAAAAAGTAAGAATTGACCATATACAACTGGCAGTTGAAACTTACTATCCTCTCGTCTATGTAGAATTTTTTTCAGCCACGAGAAGATTTGATGGAAGACGTTACGGCCTTAAAATTGAGAAAAATTCAGGGCCGGAAGTTTTAAGACGAATTTTAGGAGGGAGTGAAATAAGCAAGGCTGAATACCATGGAAGATATTATCATCTTGCATTGAGAGCAAAAAAACTGATTGAAAAAGAATTTGAAAGAGTTTTTCGTGAGGAAATGGTAGATTGCATAGTTCTTCCAACAGTTCCAAGGCTGCCTCATGAAATCGGAAAGAAAATCACTCTTGAAGAGATGTATGGATATGATGCTCTAACAATTCCTTCAAACCTTGCTGGCAACTGTGCTGTAAGTGTTCCTGCAGGAGAGATT
>WAQV01000026.1 GCA_015520065.1 Candidatus Pacearchaeota archaeon
ATATGAAAGACTGCCAGGCAAAAAATGATACAAAGGTTTTTTTTCAATAGGATCGACATGAACAGCAACTGGCAGCCCATAAACCAGAAGATAAAGCTTTCCTTTGATATTTTTCCTCACTCCGCAGATACCTGTTTTTCCCTCTCCAATAAGGCACCTTTGCTCACAGGCAATACATTTAACAGCATTGTTTTTTTCTTTTTTGAAGAGAACGCATTCTTTTTGCATTTTTAATGCTTATTTTTAAGTGAATTATCTAAGTCTTTAATGCTTATATAGTTTGTGAAAATACTTAAAAAGATTAAAGAAGAAACAATAAATCAGTCAAAAATCAAGGTAGAGAAGTAATCATCAATTGTTTCTGCTCTTCTTATCATTTTTACATCTCCATCCTCTTTAAGCAGGAGTTCCGCACATCTCAGCTTTCCATTATAGTTGAATCCCATAGCATAACCATGCGCTCCTGCATCATGAATAACAACTATATCTCCTATATCTATTTTTGGAAGCATTCTGTCAATTGCAAATTTATCATTATTTTCGCAAAGCGAGCCAACAACATCATATTTATGGTCCTTTGGAAGATGCTCTTTTCCTAATACAGTAATATGATGATACGCTCCATAAATTGCAGGTCTCATTAGATTTGCCATGCATGCGTCCAGTCCAACATATTGCTTATAAATATCTTTTTTGTGTATTACCTTTGACACTAAATATCCAAAAGGCCCTGTTATCATTCTCCCGTTTTCCATAAGGATTCTTAAAGGATGAAGCCTGTTTTTTACAATCTTTTCCTCATATCCTTTTTTAACTCCCTCAGAAATTCTATTCAAATCCACTGGCTTTTGCTCTGGCTTGTAAGGAATCCCAATTCCTCCTCCCATATTAATAAACTCAAATCTTATTCCAACCTTATCTGATATATCTACAACAAGGTCAAACAGCATGTTGGCTGTCTCTACAAAATAATCGGGATTCAGTTCATTAGATGCTATCATAGTATGCAAACCAAACCTTTTTACTCCTTTATTTTTCATAATCTCATAACCCTTGAAAAGCTGTTCTCTTGTAAATCCATATTTTGCTTCCTCTGGATTGCCTATAATTGCATTTCCTTTTCTTAATGGTCCTGGATTATACCTGAAACAAATAAGTTCTGGAATTCCTGCATGCTTCTCAAGAAAAGGTATATGGCTTATATCATCAAGATTGATTATTGCTCCTAAATCTCTGGCTTTTTTATATTCTTCAGCAGGAGTGTCATTTGATGTAAACATAATATCCTCTCCTGTAATCCCGACTCTCTCAGAAAGGATTAGCTCAGGAAGAGAACTGCAGTCAGTGCCAAATCCCTCTTCTTTCAAGATTTTAAGTATAGATGGATTAGGGGTTGCTTTCACAGCAAAATGCTCTTTAAATCCTGGCACCCATGAAAATGCTTTAATTAGTCTTTTTGCATTTTCTCTTATTCCTTTCTCATCATAAATATAAAATGGTGTTGGGAACTCTTTTATTATTTCCTCTATTTTCTCTTTTGTAAAAGGAAGAGGTTTTCCCGCCATCTTATAGCTTCAGATTTCTTTTTATGCTATCTACTGCTTTTTCAATATCCTCTCTATGCCCAAAAGCGCTCAATCTGAAGAATCCTTCTCCGCTAGGACCAAATCCTGCTCCAGGAGTCCCAACTACATGAGCCTCATTCAGAAGCTTATCAAAAAAATCCCAGGATTTCATGCCATTAGGAGTTTTCATCCAGATATAAGGAGCGTTTTCTCCTCCAAATGCTTTTATACCTAGACTTTCAATTCCTTCTTTGATTATTCTTGCATTCTCCATGTAATAATCAACAAGCTTCTGACACTCTTTTTGCCCTTCTTCTGTAAGAGCTGCTAATCCTCCTGCCTGCGCAATATTCGAGGCACCATTAAAAAAAGTGCATTGCCTTCGATTCCATAACGAGTTTATTTTTCCTGGTTCAGCATTCTCTGCAACAAGCTCTTGAGGAACAACAGTCCATCCCAGTCTTACTCCAGTAAATCCAGCATATTTTGAGAAACTGTTTATTTCAATAGAACACTCTTTTGCTCCATCAACCTCATAAATGCTTCTTGGCAATTGAGGGTCAGAGATAAAAGCAGAATAAGCAGCATCAAAGATTATTACTGACTTATTCTCACAAGCATAATCAACAAACCTCTTTAACTGGTCTTTTGTAGCAACTGCTCCTGTTGGATTGTTTGGGCTGCATATATAAATCAAATCAACTTTTCTTTCAGGAAGCTCTGGAAAAAACTCATTGTCTTCTGTGCATGGCATATAAACAATTCCATTATACTGCCCTCTATCCTTATTGAAGCTTCCTGTTCTTCCTGCTATAACATTGCTATCAACATAAACAGGATAAGAAGGGTCCTGAACAGCAACAATATTTTCCAGGTCAAAAATTGACTGAATATTCGCAGAGTCTGTTTTTGCTCCATCACTTATAAAAATGTCTTTTGTGTCAAGCGAAACTCCTCGTTTTGAATACTGTTTGGCAATAGCCTCTCTTAACCCAGCATCTCCCTGCTCATCGCCGTAACCAGAATAAGTTTCAACTTCAGATAGCTCTTTTATTTTTTTATGTAATCCTTTAATAACACTCGGAGCTAATGGTTCAGTAGTGTCTCCAATTCCAAGCTTCATTACCTCTGCATCAGGATTAGCCTCAATAAAAGCTCTTGTTCTTCTTGCAATCTCAGGAAAAAGATAACCTGCGCCTAGTTTGTTATAATTTTCGTTGATTGTTGCCATTTTCTGCATGCAACTTTAACAGTTAGAGAGTTGAGATAACAGCAGATAGAGTTTATTTAAAGATTTGTATGTTTGAAAATATGTTTTTATTCTCATTATTTAAGATACTTTCTCCTTTCAAATAAGAATAAATTTATTAAGTTAAAACTCTTAAAATAAAAACAGAGTTGGATTAAAAATGAACGAATGGTATCCTTCTGACCCTGCTGAACTGGAAAGGTTGCTTGAAAACTATCTCTCTGCAGAAGGTACTGAAAAACAAAATATTCCTTCAGAAAAGATTCATGGCTTGATAGTGCCTCATGCTGGCTACCAATTTTCAGGAGCAATTGCAGGAAAGGCATTTTCATTGCTTAAAGGCAAAAGTTTCAGCAAAGCAGTAATTTTTGGTCCGTCCCATTACAGCGGATTTTATGGCTTAAGGCTGCTGGAGAGAATAGAAACTCCATTAGGAAAGTCAGAAATTATTGAACCGCAATTCCTGGAAGGGTTATGGAAAGTAAGTTATGAGCATTCTATTGACAACCAGATTCCATTCCTGCAGAAACTTAATCCTGATGTTGAGATTCTTCCTTTAGTTGTAGGTGAGATAACTCTTGAAGACGGAAAAAACATTGCAGAAAAAATTCTAGAATATTTCAATAACGAGAATGTTGTTTATATATTCTCAACTGATTTAAGCCATTTTCTGCCATATGATGAGGCAATTACAAGGGATAAAAAAACAATAAGCATAATTGAAAATTTAAACCTCAAAGAGTTCGAAAGCATGGATGCCTGCGGAAAGTTTCCATTGCTGATAATGATGCATTTATGCATTGTTAAAGGATGGAAACCTCAATTAATAGAGTATAAAAACTCTGGCGATGTCGCTCCTGAACTAGGCAAAGACTCTGTTGTAGGGTATGCGAGTTTTTGGTTTTAGGTTTTTGCGAGTTTGTTCATAGATTGTTAAAAATAAAAACAGTTTAGAAACCTTACAGTCCAAAATTCTCAATAAACTCCTCAATAACTCTGTATTCCTGCAAAAACTCCTGGCCTTTTTTTGTTAGTGAGAAAGTCTTCTTATCGTTTTTATCAATCTCGAACTTAATAAATCCCTTAGATATAAGTTCATTGATGTACTCTTTAAACATTTGAGGTGATAAGTTGGAGGCATACAAAAGCCTAGTTGGCTTTATCTGCCTGTTTTCTTTTATTGCTGTTAGTATATCCCTTATAACCTCTAACCGCTCTCTTTTCTTTGCCATTTTAATATCTCTTGATTTTTGTAACCCTTATTATACCATATAAAAACAACAAGAAAAAAACTATATTTAAGACATAAACATTTATCAAGGCTATCTGATTCCAGTTAAGGAGTATTGCTGTTAAAGTGTTTAAAGTCCATGCAACAAAAGCAAGAACCATTGCTGCAAAATAAAACTTCAGGAATTTGTGTTTTGATCCATTTCTTGAATAGTTTTTATAGCTTATAAAAGATGCAGCAGCAAACAGTAAAATCTGTGAGAAAAACATGAAATAATAAGCGTTCCATAACTGGTCTAGGAATGCCAGAACAAGAGCCATTAAATGAAATATCGCAACACGTGCATTAAAAAGAGAACTCAAATAGCTTTCATTTGCAACCTCAATTCTTTTCCATAAAAGGCTGTAAAGCAGAAAAAATCCTGCCATAATCAAGAAATACTCAAAAAGAAAGTTTGATATTCTCGCATAAGCTGAGATTTTTTCATATATCAGGCTGCTGGAAAAAACATACCTTATTAAAAACCCTAATCCAAAAAACAGGAAGGCGTTTCTGAAATATCTTATTCCTTTGTGCAAGCTTAGCCTGAAAAGCCTGTCTGACTTGAACACAATAACTCCGCATATAAAAATAATTATAACTGCATATATCAGCTTGAAAATCTCTTTGTTTTCTATAATGAAAGAGTATATTCCTGCTTCTGCCATATTTAAATTAGTTTTATAGGTTATTTAAATTTTTATATAGAAAATATACCATTC
>WAQV01000027.1 GCA_015520065.1 Candidatus Pacearchaeota archaeon
TCTTTTAACTTATTAAAGTTATGTTAAAAGAAGAGGCTAATGGTTAAAATAATAATACTAACAAACATGTACTGGCAGACAAATAATTTATAAATAAAATATGCTTTAATTTAGAGAGTTAAAATGAAGATAAGGAGCAAAAAAGGAGCTGTTAATTTAATAGATTTAATTGCAGGCATAACAGTGATAGCTGGAGGTGTGTTAATTGCTGCCTCATATTCAAACCTTGGAGTTGTTGTGGCTACAATAGGCCTGCTCATTGAAGGAATTAAAATAGTAACAAAACTCGGTCCGTAAAATGGTTGGAGCAAATGTAATTGTGGGAATAGTAATAATCATTATAAATTTAATACCAATGATTTTAAGGAAATGGAAATATCTTCCGTTTACAATTACTCTTTCTGTATTGCTGGCGTTGTTGTTGAATCTGGCTCAGCAATAAATTCTGCTAAGGTTTGTTAACTATTATTTAGGATAAGGGATTCTTTGAAGAATGTTGATAAAAAATAATGAAGTTGTCAGAAAATGAAATCTTATTAGAGTCTGAAAAATCTTAGAAAGATTATAAACAAAGAGTTGTGATTCAGAAAATTATATTTTTTGGAAGCAGAGCAGAAGGAAAATTCAGTGATGAAAGTGATGTAGATATAGTTATTGTCTCTCCAGATTTTAGAGATATGAATTTTTTTGAGAGAGTGGCAAGAATGTATGATTATTGGGATTTAGATCTTCCAGTGGACTTTTTGTGTTACACTCCTGAAGAATTCAATAAACTGAAAAACAGAGTCAGCATTGTAAGAGAAGCACTAAAGCATGGAATTGAGATATGAAATTCAGTATAAGTTAATTAAATAATTTTTATGACTCTATTCCTAACTCCTCAATAGTAACAAAACCAAAACATTTATAAACTCTTTAGATAGCTAATTATCTAATTTCTTAACAATAACTATTTAAACTATGAGTTATTGTAATAATTATGGAACAAACAGTTGGTCTTGATAAGATTTATAAGGCAATTATAGAACTTCGGAAGGAAGTGGATCTTATAAAAACCCATATTATAGATATGGACAGTATCCTGACTCCTGAAGAAGATGCAGAATTAGATGAGAGTTTGAGAGAGTTAAGAGAGGGCAAGACGTTTTCTCTTGAAGATATCAAAAAAGATAGAAAAGATGTTTGATTTACAGTTTTCATCTCAAGCACGAAAATTTCTTAAAAAATTAGATAAGATAGACTGGAAGAGAATTATAAGCAAAATAGAGAATTTGAGTAAGAATCCTTTTCCTTCTGATGCAAAAAGAGTTAAAGGAAGAGAGGAAAAAACTTTCCGTGTTAGAGTGGGAAATTACAGGATCCTGTATGTTGTTCTTAATGAGATGAATGTATTACTTATTTCGAAAATTGAAAAGAGGTCCAAAGTTTATAAGAATTTCTGATTTAATTAATATTTCCTAACTCCCCAATAGTAACAAAACCAAAACATTTATAAACTCCAGACATCTTATTATAGCAACACTTAACAGCAGCAAAACAGCTCAAGCAGTAATGGCGACAGACAAATAATTTATAAATAAAAAATGCTTATTAAAATAAAGGAGTTAAAATGAAAAAAACCCTCCTAAACCTCATCGGAGCAGGGTTAATAACAGCAGGCAGTCTCGGGCTTTTAGGTGGATGCGCGAAACTCCACTGTAAGATTTAAATATATTAAACTTATTAATTCTTTATGGAAAAACTAGAAAATTTCATTGGACCAGGAACTGCAGGAGTTGCACAGAGAATACCTTCAGAAAGAGAGTATTACTTAAATAACCAAGAGATGCAAGAGATTTACAAACTTAGTGTTTTGGAGTATAATAAGATTACTCCATGTGAGCACAACCAGTATTAGTTAATTTAGAAGAACGCTCTTTTAAAGATGGATATTCACAAAGAGAAGTATAATTCTCCTTATTCTTGTTATATTAATCTAACAAGTAAATGCAATCTAAGATGTAAACATTGTTTTGGAAACTATTCAATTCCTCAAGATAATGAATTAAACATCGATGAGTGGAAGAAAGTTATTGACGACTTAATAGAATCTAAAGTCTTTTTTGTAAATATCTCTGGAGGAGAGGCAACACAAAGCCCATATTTTAAAGAATTCGTAAAATACCTCTCTAAAAGAGGAATGCATTTTATTTTAACTACGAATGGTGTTTTTTCCAAAAACATTAGAAACTTTATTATAGAAAATAAAGAATATCTGATTGGGCTGAAAATCAGTTTAGATGGTCCTGATCCAGAAAGTCATTGTTTTATTAGGTTAGATGCTCAAAGTAAATACAATCCAGCTATATTTAACATAACTTTAAACAACATATTATTTTTTAGAAAATACAACATCCCTTTAACCATTGCAAGTGTTTTGCATAAGGGAAATATTCAGAAAATAAAGAAGTTCCAGAAATTAATTAAAAGAATTAACCCAATAAGTTGGTTTATCTCTCCAATTATTCCATTAGGGAGAGGGGATGAAAATAAACTTCTCTTCGAGTCATATGAATACTTTAATGTTGAATTCTGGAATGAAATTAATAAAGAAGGAAGGAAAAATAGAATAAATATAAGATTAATTGATATTCCAATTAATTTAAAAGAAAAGGGGTTGTCTGCCTATCAGTGTGGAGGAGCTCTAAATTTCTGTGAGATTCATTCTGACGGGACAGTTTCTCCTTGCACTTTAAGCAGATTATGCATTCCAGAAAAATCAATAAAATTTGACAATATAAAAAACAAGTCACTAAAAGATATATGGGATGGTGAAGCATTTAATATATTCAGAAGTTATATGGTTAAAGGATGTAATGGTTGTAAAATGTTAGTAAAATGCAATAAGTGTATTGCACAAAGTTTTAGGTATTTTGGAAACGGTTACTCTCCAACTCCTTATTGTATTAAAAATGGGTATGCTTTAGGGATAAAAAATCTGAAAAAATATAAACAAATATTAAAAGATAAATTTAATGTCAATGTATGATGGAATATTGTCTAAATAAACATATCAAGTGGAGAGTTGATAATGAAAAAATTCTTATTTGTGACTGCAAAAGGTTAATTGATTTAAAGACTTCTCTAACTTTTAAGGAAGTGATTAAAAAGGTTGAAGAAGGTGTCAAAAAAGGAAGCTTGAAGAATAAGGAAAGATTATTGTTCCAAGATTTTGAAAAACTAGGTTTTCTTAGCAAGATAGAGGTCAGAAAGATAAACAAAAACGAGTTCTCTAAGGCAATGGACCTCCTTGACAGAGAATTAGGAACTGAAAGAGTTAGGGACAGAAAATTTCTAAGAAATAAATTCATAAAATTCCGGAAATTCTTTATAGGAGTTTTTGTTGATAATGAGATTGTTGGAGTAATATGTGGATTTCCAAGAGAAGATTATCTTCTTATAAGCGAGATAGCAGTCGATTCGAGATTTGAAAAAAGAGGTTTTGGAAAGAGACTGCTTCGTTGTTTTGAGGAAACTGCAAGAGAGTCTTATAAAAAGATAAATGTCGGTGCAAAAGACAATGCGATTGGTTTTTACCAATCTGCAGAATATAAGCCGTTTTTACTCGTACAGTTTAGAAAAGGAGAATATGCCTCTGAGGATTTCTCTCAGTTCAATGTTTTAAGAAGCGCCCAAAAAGGAAAATGGATATTACTAGAGATTAAAGTCAAGAAATGTGATTTAAACACGCTTAACAAATTAAGAAAAAAGTATCCTAAGGCAATCTTCCAGTATATTTTTACAAAAACTATCAAGAAGACGCACTAATGCTTCTCTCAGTAGTATCTTTTTCTGTTATAGTTAATAGTTGTTTGTTGGCGGACAAGATGAAAGGAGACGAAGGAAATAGAAGAATTACATAACTATTTAATTAAAATAAATAGTAGCATTCTGAAAGATATAAGATTCAATTTTGGTTTTGAGCAGAAAAAATAATTGCTTGGTAATTCTCGTTTTAATAAGCCTTATCATGATGTTTGAAGGTTATAAAATAAACTCTATTTTCTTTGACACTGAATCTTAGAACAAAAGGTCCTATGTGTGTCCGTTGTTCGCCTTTTAAATCTCCTTTGAGATGTTTAAAATGATGTGGTTCTAATAGAATCATTTTTATTTTCTTTTTTAGTCTTTCATATGTCGCTTTATCTTTTTTCTTTAACTTCTTTAGTTGTTTTTTAAATTCATCAGAGAAAACAGCTTCATACATTTTATATTGAATCAAAAAACTTTTCTAATTCCTCTTCATTTCTACAAATAGTAACTCTTCCTTCCTCTATATCTTTTTCTCCTCTTTGAATACTGTTTAATAACTCTCTATCAAAAGAGTATATGGCAGTTTTTAGTTCCTCTAGCATAACCTCTATTTTAGAGATTTTTTCTATAAATTGTTCAGGACTTATTGTTTTTGTTTCCATACCAAACAATAGAGCATCTATTTTAAATACCTTTCCTATAACTATATAACAACTCCTCAATAGTAACAAAACCAAAACATTTTATAAAACTTTGCGACTTTTTAAAAATAACAAACAATTTATAAACAACTCCTTCTTTTGTAGATTATGAAAAAGCCGATAAAGAAAAACAAAGAGAAGAAACCAAATAAAGAGCTGAAAGAGATAATAGAAAAGATTGTCCCTGTGTTAAAGAGGCATGGTGTTAAGAGAGCAGGGATTTTCGGGAGTTTTGCGAGAGGTGAAGGCACTAAGGATAGTGATATTGATGTTTTGGTTGAAGTGAGAGAGGATTACAGTCTTTTTGATATTTCAAGATTAGAGATGGAGCTTGAGAAAATATTAGACAGAAAAGTAGAACTTCTTACTTATAAAAGCGTGCATCCTTTATTAAAGGATAAAATATTTAGAGAGGAAATAGAGATAATATGAAAAAAGATCCTTTAATATTCTTAAAACATATTTTTGAATGCGTTAATAAAATAGAAGAGTATTTAAAAGGCATCTCAAAAGAGGAATTTCTTAAAAATACTCAACTTCAGGATGCAATAATCAGAAGAATAGAGGTAATGGGGGAGGCAATTAAAAATCTTCCAATAGAGTTTGTTACAAAATATCCTTCATTCCCGTGGAGTGATATTGCAAAAACAAGAGATAAATTCATACATCAATATTTTGGAATTGATTTAGAAAGAGTATGGAAGACAGTTAAAGAAAACATCCCGGAACTGAAGAAAAAGATAATAGAGATTATTGAGTCTGAGGAAGGGAAATAGGATATGTTATTGGTATATGCATATAAGACAGGATAATGCTTTATTATAAACTACTCCTAAGTTACAACAACCAAAACATTTATAAACTCCAGAGACATTCAAATAATAACAACTATTAAACGCAATTAAAGGTTCCGTTAACTTAAAAGGTCATAACGAATTAATCTCTTAAACCTGCATTAACTTACTCGCAACTAACCTTCTTGATTAAAGAATTATCCCTCTTAAAATTATAATCAATCAGCACAGGAACCTCTTTCCACTCTACTCTTGCGTTTTCCTTCTCATAATGAGGCATTAAATAATTATAATTAACTGTAAAGAACTCTATCCATAAATTAACATTATCTATTCTCTTAAATCCTCTGCAAGCATGCAACCACACAGACTGTTCTTCTGCCTGCATCTGCTCTATAAAGTTTTTGAGCCTTTCACTCGGCTCAAAGAGCACGCATGGCACATGACAGGCTTTCCTGTCGGACACATCAAGACAGAACCTCAGTGTTCTTCCGTTCTGCCTTACATCAATGATTTTCCCTATACCTACAAAAAGGTTCATGG
>WAQV01000028.1 GCA_015520065.1 Candidatus Pacearchaeota archaeon
CATTCATTATCTGGAAGGTTGGGGCTGTCAATCATTTTTGCAACTCTGCTTCCTTGCTTTCCACGCCTTAAATAAATTCTGTAAGTTGAGCAATGTCCAACAATGTTCCCTCCAATTGCTGTTGTAGGGTCTCCAAAAAGTTGCGCAGGGTTTGCCATTACCTGATTTGTTACATAAACAGCAAGATTATGTTGTTCTGCAAGTCTCATTAAATCATGCAAATACCTGTTTAATTTTTGCTGCCTGTCTGCAAGCTGTCCTCTGCCAGAAAACTCTGCTCTGAAATGAGCAGTTAAAGAATCAACAATAACGAGTTTTATCGGCTCTCCTTTTTTAATCATATCAGAGACCTTTTCAAGAAGCAACATTTGATGGTCGCTGTTAAAAGCCCTTGCAACAAGAATGTTTTTCAATACTTTCTCTGGATTTGCTCCAATGCCTTCAGCTATTTGTCTTATTCTTGCAGGTCTGAAAGTTCCTTCTGTATCAATAAAAACGCATTTTCCAGAAGCTCCTCCTTTTTCTTTTGGAAGTTGAACATTTACAGCAAGAGTAAGTCCAAGCTGGGTTTTTCCTGAGCCGTACTGCCCAAACGCTTCAGTTATTGAACGGCTCTCAATACCCTTTCCTCCTAAAAGCTCGTCTAAATTTTTACTTCCAGTTGTAATATAAACAACGCTCTCCCTCTTTTTTGCATACTCAATTCCATCCTGAAATCCTAAGTCAAGCATATCTCTAGCAGCCTGAATAGCTTTTCGAGCAACTGCAGCACTTACTCCTGCAGCATCTCCTAAAGCAGCAGGACTCATTACAGCTAATCCCATAAGGTCATAAACCCCAGCAGCTTCAAGCTTTGAAGCAACTGCTGGTCCAATTCCAGGAAGGTCAGTAAGAGTAGGCTCTTTTTCAGTGTTTTTTTTGCCAGCACCCTCGGAAACCTCTTTCTCCCCAGAAACAGCTTCTTTTATTTTTTTTACGTCTTCTTTAACAGCCATATCTTTTCCAAAAATCCTCTATTTATAAATATTATTTGACTACTGGATATAGATTGCAATTGATTCACAACTCTCGCAGAGCTTTTTTGTTTTCAGATGAACACTTTTAAACTTAAAAATAAATCAATTATAATAAAAAACACCAAAACCATTACTTCTTTTCTTCCTCCTGTAGTTATTTTTCCTCTAAGGGTTTTTCTTAAAGGATAGAAAGGCTTAATGCCATCAGGAGTAAAGCTGTCTGCAAACAAATGAATGCTATAGCCAACAAAAAATCCTAATGCAATTTTAGGGAAAAATACTATCAAGAGAAGAGTTGCAACAAACAAAAAACTGAAGCTGTGCGTAACTCCTCTGTGTTTTGTAAAAAACTGCAATATTCTCGCAATTTTTGGTCTTCCTACTCTGGAAAACCTCGAATCAACATCAGGCATTAGTGTTGCAAGCAGAGCAACAATAACAAAAACAATTTTTTGTTCAGTGGTTTCCAATGCTCCAATTAAGAGAAGTATAAAAAAGATGGCTATTGCAAAGTGAGTTTTCAGCATCATTTTATTTTTGTTCTTAAACTCTGTTAAATGTTTAAAGGAAGTTTCAACTTAACTTTTCTCAAGTTTTTCAATCAGCTCATCAACATTCACTTCCTGAACAGAGTCGACAATAAACTCTGGAGTATTGAAAAATTTGTTCATTCTTACATTTCCTGAGAAAATCATCTCTTTTCCGAGAGCATTTTCTTTTTGCTGAAGCAGCATGTTTGGGTTTTCCAGTTCAGTGAGCCCTAATTTAGCAAGGTTTTCATGAAACAGCACTGCTCTTATTGTCTCAGTGCCGTCGTCTAATACAATATTTACTAGAGCTCTTTTTTCAGGGCTTATACTGCCATGCTCTTGGCATACAAAATTCCCACTGCCCTCTTCATTAGAAACCTTTTTCTTGCATTCGCTGCAGACATAAAAATATCTTGGCTCAAATACTTGAACAATGAACGCTCTTGCTTTTGCATTATCTCCTACTCTGAAATCAGATATCTTTTTCTCCCTTACAACTCTTTCTGTAACTACATTTTCAAGCATCTCATTGCTTAGCTTTATCTCAGAAAAACTTCCGAGATGAATCTCATTGTCTCTCGCACTGGCATTCAAGATTTCTACAACATGTCCTTCAGATATCTGACCTTTTTCTATTAATTCAATGTGATTGGTGTCCCATAAAACTACTTTTATATTGGATGTATCATCCGCAATTATCATATTTGCAACCTTATGTTGGCGGTCGTTTCTTGTGAAGGTTCTTATAGGAAATAAGTTTATAACTTTGCCAAGAGTGTTCACTTTTTTCATCCCTGGAAGAAGCTCGTTTATTTTGAGCCTCTCATTGTCAAATGAAATTCCTAACTCAGCAGCTATTATCTGGGCTGCCCCTTCTTTACTTATCAGCCCAGAAAGTTTTGCTATTTTAGCCTCAATTCTTCTCTCAACCTCCTCTTTTTCAAGACCAGAAGACTTTGAAATCCTTTCAATCATTCTTTCATAATTTCCTTCTACCATGTTCTCAAAAATCAATATCTCTATTTAAGTATTTTTGTATTCCTAAAGAAGTTTAAACTTTCCTTTGTCTCATGACTGATGATTTCCATCTCACTAAAAGCCGTGAGAATAGAAAAGGAACAATAAAAGTAAATAAGATGCTTGATGCAACAATCACTGAGTAAATATCTTTTCCTACAATCCCGCTGTCAAGAAGAAGTTTGATTATAATTAAGCTTGTGCTGAATCTTGCTGATAATCCTACACCCAACAATAACGAGCCTTTAACCCCAAGTTCTTTTTTTGCCATAAGATAGCTTCCTGTAATTTTTACACCATTAGATACAATTACCACAGCCAGAATAAAGAGCGGAAAACTTACAAGATATTTAATATCAAGAGAGATTCCAACTAACAAAAAGAAAAGCGGTGCAAAAAATCCATAAGACAAAGCTTTAATCTCTTTTTCAATAAGCTCGAGTCTTTTTTTAGGTATAAATGTTTTTACAGCAATTCCTGAAAGAAGTGCTGCAAGAGGACCGCTTTCAGCAATCTCACCTATGCCTAAAAACACAAACAGCACAGCAAGAACAATAAAAAACAGCGTTTCAATATTGTGGATTGAAAATTTTCTGCCTTTTTCCTTTAGAGCAAGAAACCCTGCAGTAAGTGCAAAGAGAACAATTAGAGAGAAAATTACCAATGGAAACTGCATGTCCTGGTTTCCAGCAATCTTTCCTATCCACAATCCAACAATCACAAGCAGGATTATCTCAATAATATCGTCAAAAGTTCCTATTCCAATAACAGACTGTCCAAGCTTTGTGTTTACTATCTTAAACTCATCAAGAATGGGGATTAAAATAGCCTCTCCGACAGTTGCAAAAGACATAGAAACTATGAAAGATATAATCCATGAGTATCCGAACAAGTAATGAATTAAAATGCTTCCTGCAATTCCTTCAAGAAGAATAATAAATGCTGCTGACTTTGCTATAAATCTTCCTCTTTTTTTAAGCTTATCAAGGTCTATTTCAAATCCTATCATAAACAACAGAAAATACATTCCGAGAGTAGCAAGAAACTCAAAAATTCCTGAGGAAGTTACATCAGGCAAAGGGTTGTAAATTGCAAGAAAAGAGCCTATAATCAAAGCAGCAAATATCCACGGCACCCTTAGCTTTTCAATAAACCTTCCTATAAGAAAAATCATAAGGAATATCACTCCTAAAAACAAAAACAGGTTCATTTTTCACCTCTGTTTTAACCTAATATAGAATGATGTGCAAATATATAAAGTTAATTCTGTTTTTTATTATTGATTAAATCCTCCTAAAAGAGTAAGACAATTGCTTGTTTGGTCTGAAAGGCGGTGATAGAGACTGGCGCGGTTGAGAGAGCTTTTTTATTATGAATTTTGAGC
This sequence comes from Candidatus Pacearchaeota archaeon, assembly GCA_015520065.1. GTDB lineage: Archaea > Nanobdellota > Nanobdellia > Pacearchaeales > GW2011-AR1 > WAQV01. The sequence goes on from WAQV01000028.1 coordinate 3,948, forward strand.
CTATAACTTCTGACACAATTGCCAAAAGCATAAGCTTCCCAAAAGCAACTCTGAAAACACCTTCTTCAACAGGGATTTTTGCAGCTTCTGAGAATCTTTTGATAATATCATCAATCTCTTCTTTAGTGAGAGAGATATTTGTTGTTTTTGGCTGTGGGGTTCTTACAATTATGTTTGTATCAGGGCCGTGACACTCAATAGATTTAACAAAAGGGTCATTTACAAGAGGGTTCAGTTTTCCTAAATCTATCTGCTTTTCAGTCGGTATCGGTTTTAAGTAACTGAGTCTTTCTGGAAGCTTTGGTTCAGGTATTCTCAGCACTTGCAATTGAGGCCTTTGCGGTTTTTGAGAAGGCTTAACTGAGAGAGATTGAGGGATGCTTTGAACAGAATGCTGCAGAGTTTTCTCAGATGCATTAAGAGTTTTCATCTGATGTGGAGAGTGCAAAACTTGTTTCCCTGTCTGTCTAATCTGAGGGTGTATGACTTTTCTTACAATTTCTTTTAGTTGCTTTTTTTGCTGTTTTTTTATCTCCTCTGCCTCTTTTTGCTTTTTTCTTAAAAATGCTTCAAGCTGCAGGATTGCAGGAGTCTTTATGTTTTTTATCAACTCCTCTGTAAATTTTAACAGAAACAATTTCCTAAACTCCTCAGAGGTTTGTTCCAATAACATTCTATCTTTTTTCTAATGGTTGGAACTTTGTAGGCTGACTTAATGGCTGTTTTCCAACATCTGCAGTTTTTTCTTCTATTTCTCGAGTTTTTGGTTGTTGAGTCTGCTGGGAGATTGCAGAAGGAACAGATTGTGGAGATGGTGAAGGGTATGTTGATTGAGCAGTCTCAGAAGGAATTCTTTCATGCATTAAAGTTATGCCTCTTGCAATCAGTTTGTTTTGTTCTGCAAGAGTGTCCAGCTTTTCAAGAATTGCTTTTTCTGTTTTTTCATCAGTTTTCTTCTCAATCTCAAAACCTTTCTCAGCCAGAGCTTTTGCAGATGCCTCAAACAAATCCAGAAGCTTTGAAATTCTCTCAGAAAGAGTATCAAACCTTGCTGACAGGTCAGCCATTACTTTCTGCAAAGAAACGAAATTCTCAATCAATACTTTTTCTACATTTAATTCAGCACGAGTTTTTTTTCTTGTCCTAGAAGCCCTCTTTTTTTTTGAACTCTTTTTAGTCATATATCTCATTAGACGATATTCTTTAAAAAATCTTCGGAACGAATAATTAAAATTTAAAAACAGTGTTTATCTTTAATAATTATGATAGGAAGAAAAGAACTAATAAAAAAGTATCTTGATTTTTTCAAATCAAAAGGGCATAAAGTAATTCCTAATGCAAGCCTTATTCCTGAGAATGACCCAACTGTCTTATTCACAACAGCAGGAATGCATCCTCTTGTTCCATTTCTTTTAGGGCAAAAACATCCTTTGGGAAAAAGACTATGCAATGTCCAGAGATGTTTAAGAACTCAGGATATTGAGGAGGTTGGAGACAGCTATCATCATACTTTTTTTGAGATGTTAGGAAACTGGTCTTTAGGAGATTACTGGAAGAAAGAAGCAATAGAGTATAGTTTTGAGTTTTTAACAAAAGTTCTGAAAATACCTATTGAAAGGCTGGCTGTAAGTGTTTTTGGCGGTGACAAGGAATTGCCACAAGTTCCCCGTGATGACGAATCAGCAGAAATTTGGATGTCTCTAGGCATTCCTAAAGAGAGAATAGCGTATCTTTCAAAATCTGAAAACTGGTGGGGTCCTGCAGGCCGTACTGGTCCTTGCGGGCCTGACACAGAAATGTTTTATTGGAAGCCAAACGACATTCCAGCTCCGGAAAAATTTGATCCTAATGATAAAAGATGGGTTGAAATCTGGAACGATGTTTTAATGCAATACAACAAAGATGAGAAAGGAAATTACAATCCTGCAGAACAGAAAAATATTGACACTGGAATGGGTGTTGAAAGAACTGTTGCTGTTTTGAATGGATTAGAGGATAACTATCTTTCAGAATGTTTCAAGCCAATAATCCAAAAAATAGAAGAAATCTCTCAACTTGAATACGGAAAAGACAAGGAAAAAACAAGAGCAATGAGAATTATTGCAGACCATCTGAAAGCAGCTGTTTTTGTTATAGCTGATGGAATTGTTCCAAGCAATACTGAACAAGGGTATGTGTTAAGAAGGCTCATAAGAAGAGCAGTAAGATATGGAAACTTTTTAGGAATTAAAGAGTTTGTAACAGCAGTGGCACTGCCAGTGTTTGAGATTTATGAAGATTATCCTGAGTTAAGAAAAAATAAGGACAGGATTTTAACAGAACTTGAAAAAGAGGAAAGAAAATTCAATATGACTCTTGAGAAAGGTCTGAAAGTGTTTGAAAGACTTATTCAGGGAAAAACAACTCTAACTGGAAAAGACTCTTTTTTATTGTATCAGAGTTATGGGTTTCCTTTTGAGATGACTAAGGAGTTGGCAGAGGAAAAAGGAATTAAAGTCAGCAGGGAAGAATTTGAGAAAGAGTTTAAAAAACATCAAGAGCTTTCAAGAACAGCAACAATTGGAAAATTTAAGTCAGGACTTGCAGATTCTTCAGAAAAAACAACAAAACTCCACACAGCTACTCACCTTCTTTTAGCTGCTTTAAGAAAAGTTCTGAATGACGACAATATTGTTCAGAAAGGTTCTAATATTACTCCAGAAAGATTGAGACTTGATTTTAATTTTCCAAGAAAACTAACTCCAGAGGAGCTTAAAAAAGTAGAGGAATTGGTTAATGAACAGATACAAAAATCTCTTGAAGTAAAAAGAGAAGAGATGACTGTAGAGGAAGCAAAAAAGCAAGGAGCATTGGGAGTATTTGATGAAAAATACGGAGATGTAGTGAGTGTTTACACTATAGGAGATTTCTCAAAGGAAATTTGCGCAGGACCTCATGTTAAAAACACTTCAGAACTGGGTCACTTCAGGATTAAAAAAGAAGAGTCTTCAAGTGCAGGAGTAAGAAGAATAAAAGCAGTGTTGGAGTGATTTTTTATTTCAACTACTCCAAATAAATCCCAGGACTGCCAGGCTTGACCTTTTTAGACTTGTTTTCAGGGTCGTATTTGTCAGGGTCATTAACAGCATAAATTTTCACATCAAGAGCTGTTTTTTTGTTTATAACTTCCAGACTCTCATCAAAAATTCCTTTTTCATTAGGAAGCACATAAACAAAAGCTTTTTTTGCCTCTTTTCCTTGTTTTTCTTTAATCAATCTTGCTATATGATTTATGTCCTCAGCAAGCTTTTCAACTGCCTGTTCTTGTTTTTCCAGCTCCTCGTCAATTTTACTTTCATCTGCAACAGGCCATTCCTCAAGGCTGATAAAACTTTTGTTTCCCAGTTTGTGCCATAGTTCTTCCGAGAGATGAGGAGTTACTGGAGATAGGAGTTTAATCCAGTTTTCTAAAAACTCTTTAATTGTGAGAGCATTATTCCCTCCGTTGTTTATATACTTCTCAAATTTGTTATACAATACAAAATAAATTGAGTCGGATGCGGCTCTCAAATTAAAACTATCAAAAGAATCCTTGATTTTTATCATCTCTTTATGCAATGATGATA
>WAQV01000029.1 GCA_015520065.1 Candidatus Pacearchaeota archaeon
AAATATATCACCAAGTCTCCAATAGAAATATCAAAAGACAAATACTTTTTCATTATAGAAAACCCTTTCAAAGAGAAAGCAGATATAAGGATTTATCTTCCTGAATCTGCAGTTCTTGGAGAAAAAAAGCTGATTTTTCCTCAACCTTCGCGAATATGGACAGACGGAAGAAGAATTATTATTGACTGGAAAAATCTTGAAGAAGAGAACATCCTTGTAGAGTATGAGTTTATAGAAAAAGGCAATTATCTATTTTATGTTGTATTAAGTATCTTAATAACATTTGTCATCGTTTTATATAATCATGAGAAAAAGAAGCTTAACTCAAAAATTCAGCAGATAAAGAAAAAGGCAAAAGAAAAAAAGAAACCTTCTGCAGAAAGCAGCCAGATAACAAAAAATCTTATAGAGGATGAAAAAAGAATCGTGGAGTTTTTATTAAAGAAAAAAGATAATGAGTGCTGGACAAAAGAGATAATCAAGGAATTAGGAATAAGCAAAGTAAAGCTAAGCAGAAAACTAAGAAGTTTGGAACAGAAAGAGATAATCAAAAAAATCCCTTATGGAAATGAAAACCGTATAAAACTAATTAAAACATCATAAAACCTTGAATCTTTTTAGTATTTTTTCTGGCTCTTTGTAATACTCGTTGATTATTTTCTGGACTTCTTCAAAATCAAAAACTTTCTCCTTATACATATTGTAAAGAAGTCTTACCCTTCTTCTGAATTCCAAATCAAGCTCATCTCTTCTTATGCCATGCCTTTGAGATATTTTCTTGAAGATTCTGCTGTCTTTTTTAAAATAAAAAGTATCATTTGCAGGATTCCATACAAAAGGAGTATTTGTAAGTGCTATTCCTTCAGGAGTCACATTAACAATTTCAGTAATTTCTCTGAGTTTTCTTGTTTCCTCATTGTTAACAATTGCATGAGTCATAATGCAAATGCAGTCCAGAACATTAAGGAGTGTAGGTGAAAGCTCTATTGGAGGGGTTTCAAGCCTTTTTATCACAGTGTCTACAGAATCTGCATGTATTGTGCTTATTGAAGGATGCCCGGACGCCATTCCCTGAAACAATACATAAGCCTCTTTACCTCTAACCTCTCCAACAATTACATAATCCGGATTCTGCCTGAAAGAGCTTTTAAGCAATGCAAAAAGGTCTATTTCTCCTTCTCCCTTTATTCCTGTAGCACCTCTTGCAACACTCGGAAGCCAGTTTTCTCTTGGCAGGTTTATTTCACGGGTATCCTCAATGCTTACTACTCTTGCTTCAGGTGGAATGAAGAATGCTATGGCATTCAAAAGAGTTGTTTTTCCTGCAGCAGTTCCCCCAGCTATTAGAATATTCATTTTATATTCCACAAGCAGCCATAAGTATGCAAGCATTTCAGGGCTTAAAGTGTTAAAAGCTATAAGCTGCGGAGGAGTCCAGGGAGTTTTAGTGAATTTTCTTATTGTGAAAGTAGGACCTTTGCTTGTAATGTCTTTAGTGTAAGTTGCATTTACTCTACTTCCATCAGGCAGGCTCCCATCAAGAATTGGATTTGCATAAGAAATATATCTTCCACATCTCTGGGCTAGTTTTTCCACAAAACTTGCAAGCTTGTCCATATCTTTAAAGACAATGTTAGTTTTCATGTTTCTATACACTCTGTGAACAACATACACAGGACTATCTATGCCGTTGCATTCTATATCCTCTACAAAGTAATCTCTAAGCAAAGGCTCTATCTCATTAAATCCTGCAAAATCTCTTGCAATGTAGTAAAATATTTTTCTGTAGCTTTCATAGGAAAGCTGAATTCCTAATTCAACTGCAAGCAGCTTAAACATTCTGTTGAGATAAGCCAATAATGAATCAAGGTTTTTGTCAACAACTCCCTCAAAATCAATCATATCTCTCATTGCAGAAAGGATTTCATCTTTATGTTTTGCTTCTTCGTCATTCAATAGAGGTTCTTCCACATCATAAACAAGCTCTGCAATCTCTGGTTTCCAGTAAATATGGACAAATGCAAAAGGAGATATTACTGCATATCTCACATTGACCTGAGTTTTATCTTCTATTTTTCTAAGCTTTGGAATTTCTGGACTGAAGTTTATCTTTACTTCAGGATAACTTACTATGTCGTTAGCAACTTTTTTTCCAAACATTTTTATACAACATTGAAGTCTATCTTTAGTTTTTCTGATTTATATACGCACTCTCCATTAGAGTTGCACTCTTTGAGAGTATATTTTTCTATTGCAGGGCACTCTGCGAGTGTAGAACAACTTCCATTAATTAAGGTATCATAACCTTTGTTCATGATAGACATTTTGTAAGATGTCCCGCTTTTACCAAGTGTTTTGAGAGTGTCTTTTTCCTGATAAGTTATATTGTAATCAGAATAATTTAGAGTTAACTTCACATTGCTGTACTTTCCTCTTTTTTCAGTATAAACAATAATGCTTCCGATATGAATCTCTTCCCCAGGTTGGCTGTACGTATGCCTACTTTTTATCTCAAACTCTATTGAATCGTTTACTCCATTTATTTTCAGAGTTCCTTTTTTTATTCCAATCTCTGCAATTCTCTGGTTACCAGGAACGTTTTTTATTGATAAAATAATATCATTTATATTTTCCAGTACGTCAATGCTTTGTTCTATAACTGTTTTGTCTTGAATCTCTTCAAGTTTCGGCTTTGCAAAAGAAAGAACTGCTCCTATTATGACAAATGCTATTAAAGTGTATATGACAGTTTCTATCCATACCTGCCCTCTTTTTTTCATAAGAGCTTAAAGTAGCAGTTATTTAAATAATTAATGCATTAATTTTTAGCTGACGATGAAACACTATGTTGCAAAAATATTGCAGCCATCTATTTTTGACAAACTATCACTGACTTCGCACTGCTTTCCGTTTACAATAGGAGCTATTTTTACAACTTCAGGCTTCCCCATTCCAAGGCCAGCAGTATCAATAAAGTAAGAAACTCCTGAGTTTTTTCCAGGAAGCTTTACTTCTCCTGAGGAGACTCTTATATATGGTTCAGATAACGGCTGTGAGGAAATCTTGAAGCTTTGAGAGTTTCCTTCTCCATCAGATATGGAAATTAGCAGCTCATCAATATCTATGTCTTTCCTGCTTATTGCCAGACGCAATTCTTTTGAAGAGTAGTTGTAACAAGTGTAATAATCATTTATTGAGATTTTGTCAAAAATTCCAAAACAAGACTCTGCTCCAGCTGTTTCCTCTTTGACTATTTTGAAAACCATTTTCCAAACTATCAAAACAACAGCAATTACAAGAGCAATCATAATAACTGTAGCAACCACTGCTGATACTCCTTTTTTTGTTTCACTAAGAATCATTTTGCTTTAACTGTAACATCAAAAAAGTCAGTTGCATAAGGAGTTCCATCCGCATCTACATTAACTCTGAACCTTGCGGTGCATAAAGGAGCTCCTGTAGGAATTTCAAAAAGAACTTTCTGAACAGAGACCTCTCCAACTGGAATAGGTATGTTTGATTCAGCTCTTCCTGTTTTTATCCATTTTGCAACTTCGCTTTCTGTAATTGGGCAGTCAGATGCGTCAGATACAATAACTTCGTAAGAAAACCTGCTTGCACCCTCTCTTCCTTTTAGAAGGTTTTTAATTCCAATTCCAACACCATCTGTCTCTTCTTGTTTTATCTCAACATGCCTTGTTCCTGGATAAATTACTAGCCTTTTGTCTTCAGAGAAAAGTTTGTTAATCTCGTTTTTTAACTGCTGGTCTGTAAGGTCCACTGCTCCTTTTGCGCTTTTAAATATGCTCTTAACCAAAAAGATTCCTAAAATCAAGACACTCATTAATAGAACTATTGTAACAATTGTTCCAACAGACATCTCCATTGCTGCCTTTCTGTTTTTTGGGAGAAGCATTTTATATTGGAAGTACTCCTGTGCTTGTTCCTTTTACAAAAAAGAAAAGAACTATTGTTAGCACTAAAAACACAATGCTTAGAACAGTTCCTATAATGCTGAGTTTTTTTCCTTTTTTTGCAATATCTGATTTTTCTTTTTTAACTATGCTGATTCCAACAATTCCAACTACTAACCCCGCAATAGGGTTTATTATTGAAAATATTATGCTCACTATTCCAAGAACATATGCAGCAAGTCCGTAATCGATTTTCTCTGCCATTTCCCTCTTTTTTTATATTTAAGATATAATATTAAAATAAACCTTATTTATAAAGGTTTTGAAACTGGGGCCACCGGGAGTCGAACCCGGGACACCATGATCTTCAGTCATGTGCTCTCCCGCTGAGCTATGGCCCCTTAACACTGAATTAAAAGAGTAAAACGATTTTTAAACTTTGGGTTCTTCTTTTAAAGATGGAATTAAAGAGAAAAATATTCCATATTTTTTCTGTAGTTTTTTTATTAGCATATCTTTTAGTAAAAGAGTTTTTTGGAGAAAAGCCAGCTTTAATAATCTTAACTTTTATCTTGGTTCTGTTCATAAAACTTGAATTTTTCAGAATAAAACGAAAGAAGAAGATTCCTTTTGTTGCAGATTTGTGGAGGGAAAAAGAAAGGAATTCTATTGGAGGGGAAATTTTTCTTTTAATCGGAATGATAATTGCTTTAGCAGTATTTGAATTCAAAATAGCTGTTGCTGCAATTTTAATGGCTATTTTTGGAGATTCTGTTGCAGCAATTGTTGGAATGAGATTTGGAAAGCACTGGCTTAAATCAGTTCCAAACACTGCATGGGAAGGAATTCTTGCAGAACTTATTGTTAATTTAATTATTGGATTTATCTTTTTGCCTCACTGGATAATAGCATTGGCAATGGCACTAACAGCAACATTTGTAGAAACAGTTTTTACTCATGCTGATGATAATCTTCTTGTTCCAGTTTTTTCAGGATTTGTCGGAGAAATTGTTTTAGCTGTTTTAGGAACATACAAATTGTAGAAAACAGTAAGCCGGAAATAGGCCGCCTTTTGTTCTTCCCTGCTTTGCAGACGGAAGATGCCAACATTCAACTTAGCCTCTCTTAATGAGAGTTGCACCAGCCAAGATGCCCGTTTCATCAAATCCAGCTCTTCTCTGCTCCGCTCAGGTTTCATTGCTCAGAGCTGGCTGTGGCGTTTCTGTTGCAGAGCTTTGCCTCACGGCAATCCGCTTTCGCGGATGGCTCTGTGCAATGCACAGCCCTCTTTGAGAGGGGGTGGGCGGACCTTCCTCAGAAACTGGTTTTGATCTTAACAAAACCTGCTAATTTAATAGCAAGTTTCCGAAGTTGGCTATCCGGCTTACACTATAAAAAGAAAACTCTCAGTTTAAAAGTTTTACTTTCTGTTTAGAAGGTACTCAAGCACTTTACGCCCTTTAGGGGTTATCTCTACAGTATCTTCTTTTTTAAGAGGGTCATATCCATACTTTAAAACCCCTTCTGCAGCCATCCCAATTATAAAAATCTTGTCTTCAGGGTGAATCGCCTCTTTTTTAGAGTACCTTCTAAGGATTTCAATTCTTCTCTGCCTCAAACACCCTTCATAGTCCTTGCTTACCATTTTAAAATATTCTCCAGAATACTATGTATCTATTTTTAAATTTATCGGTTCCTT
>WAQV01000030.1 GCA_015520065.1 Candidatus Pacearchaeota archaeon
AAGCAGAAAAAGAATAAAGCCTCTTCCACCTGTTAAAACAGTTGACTCCAAAATACTTAAAAGGATTCAAGAAATTGTATGGAAGTACAATCCAGAAGTTAAAGAAAAATATGAGAGTTATTAATTAAGAAGTTGAACAAAAGAATATTATATTATTTACTAACCTCCCCAGCTTCTTTTCTTTTTCTGTATTCTTCAAGGCGCTCTTTGTTTGTTATGCAGTCAGGATTAAAACAGAAAATCCATGGTCTTTTTCCAGACTTCAGCAGCATTAATTTTGGAAAGCCGCATTCTTTGCATGCCTCTTGAGTTTTTTTGACTGTTCCGTTTGGAGGAAGGGAAAAAGTAGTCTTGCATTCAGGATATGCATTGCAAGCAACAAAATATCTCTTGTTTTTCTTTGAGTAAGTGATAGCAAGGTTTCCTTTTTTGCATACTGGGCAGGAAATTAAAGTGTTTTCCTTTCTCTGCTGTTCCTGCAATCTTGAATTTGCCTCAACAAGCTCTTTTCCGATGTCTTTTTCGCTTTTCTGGAACTGTTGGGCTATTTTTGTTATAGTTTCTTTTGCTTTTTGTATAATCTCTTTTTCTCTCTCCTCAAAGTTGTCTTTTGCAGAGGTTATTGATTCCATTTCATTCTCAAACTCTCTTGTAAGATTCTCGTCAATTATTATAGGAGAGTATTTCTCAAGTGTTGAAATTAATGACATGCCCAAAGGTGTTGCCTCAATGCTTTTTTCTTTTATGTATCCTCTGTCATAAAGAGTTTCAATTATTGTTGCACGCGTTGCTTTTGTTCCTAGATTTCTTTTTTCAAGCTCAGAAACTATTGAAGCAGGAGAGTATCTTTTTGGAGGCTGGGTTTCTTTTTCCTCTATTTTAAGGTCTATTATTTCTACACTGCCGTTCATATCTGGAATTGATGTCTCTTTCAGTTTTGTTGGGTATATCTCCATCCATGCTTTTTTCCTTATTGAAGAGCCTCTTGCAGTGAAAGTAAGGTTATCTATTGTAATCTTTACATTTTTGTTATCAATTATGGCATCGTCGCAAAACACTGCCAAAAACCTTCTAACAATAAGGTCATATACTTTTTTCTCATTGTCAGAGAGTGCTGCATTGTTCTGCCCTGTAGGGTATATTGCAGGATGAGCAGGATCTGTCTTACTGCCTTCAAGAGGCTTGTCTTTTGTTATTAAGTGTTCTGCATTGTAAATCTTTGAGAGTTTTTCAACTATCTCTTTGTAACCTATTGATTCTGGAAGCTTCTGGCTGGAAGTTCTTGGGTATGAAATCAAACCTGCAAGATACAATGATTGAGCTATCTTTAAAGTGTTTGATGGAGTTATTCCATAAAGCTTGTAAACCTCTGTCTGAAGAGAGGTTAAATTAAAAGGAGGATTTGGTTTTAATGCCTGTTCTGTTTTAGTTGTTTTTGCCTCTGCTGTTCTTCCTTTGAGGTTTTCAAACTTACTTAATTCAGTTTTATCAAATATATCCTTGTTATGCTTAAGCTCCAGCTTGTTTTTTCCATCTGTAACAGTTATAAAAATCTGCCAGTACGGTTCTGGCTTGAATTTCTGTATCTCTCTTTCCTTTTGAACTATTAGGTTTAATGCAGGGCCCTGAACACGGCCTATGGACATTATCTTAAACCTGCCTACAGCTTTTATTGCGTTCATTAATGCTCTTGAAAGATTTATTCCATAAAACCAGTCGAGATAGTGTCTTGTTTCTCCTGCGATAGCCTGCCCCCAGTTCAAGCTTGGAGATTTTTCCTCATACGCTTTGTTTAACTCTTTTGCTGTTAATGTTGAGAATTTCATCCTGCTTGCATCTTTCTGTCCGCAAATGTATCTCACAACATTCAGCCCTATAACCTCTCCTTCAATATCATAATCTGTAGCTACTGTAAGGCTTCCTGCATTTCTCGCAAGTTTAAGTATTGCATCATAGTACTTTTTTGTAAAGTCGTTTTTTCTTACTGCAAAATTAGGAGTCCAGCTTATATCAAAGACAGGAAACTCTCCTTTTTTTGAGTTCTGTGAAAGAGTGAATAAATGTCCTACAGCGCATGCAATTACTATTTTCTTTCCGTTTCTTTCAATTTCGTAATACGGAACTCCGTTCAAGGATTTTTTCTCGATTTTTTTTGATGTTGCGAGAGCAGAAGCTATTTTTAATGCAGCCTGCGGTTTTTCAGTTATAACTAACTCATAGCCCCCTTCTTTAAGGGATTTTAATGGTGTAACTTTTAATGAAGCGGTCTTGGCAGAGCTGGATGAGGAAGTTTTTTTTGCAGTCTTAGTTTTCTTGCTTTTCTTTTTTGTTTTTTTTGGTTTTAATGCAAGAACCTCTACTTTCTCGATTTCATCCTTATCAGGCTTTTTGTATTCTACTTCAACAGCTGTTTTTGCAATATCTTCAGCAGATATCTCAGGATGTTTCTCCTCTTTTTCAACACTCATCTTTAAGTCTGACTCATCAACAGGAAAATAATTCTCTGCTATCTTCTCTTCTTTGGTTTTTTTCTGCTTTTTCGGCATTTTATAATAAGTTGAAAATAAGGTTTTTATAGGTTTGTTTCATTATTAATAAATATATTTGGTGATAAGAATGTGTAGAAAAATTGATGTAAAAACTGAATTTAAATATCACAATGTTGGGCAAGGTTTATTT
>WAQV01000031.1 GCA_015520065.1 Candidatus Pacearchaeota archaeon
CATCACTCATTGCTTCCTCAAATTTCTCAAGATAATCCTTATTTATAGTTCCGTCATCTTTAATCTCGGATATAATATTTTTCATTCTTTCATAGGAGTTTTTTGCACTCTCCAGATTTTCAAGACTAAACTCCAGAGGCTTTCTGTAATGTGCTGTAAGAACGAAATACCTTATAACATGACCCGAGTAGTTATTTAATAAATCTCTTATTGTTCTAAAATTCCCTAAACTTTTGCTCATTTTAACATTCTCAACTCTCACCATTCCGTTATGCACCCAATAATTTGCTAGTTTTTTTGAGTATGCAGCCTCACTCTGTGCAATCTCATTTTCATGATGAGGAAAAATTAAATCCTGCCCTCCACCATGAATATCAAATGGTATCCCTAAAATGCTTGCAGACATTGCAGAACACTCAATATGCCAACCAGGTCTTCCTTTTCCCCATGGACTATCCCATGCAGGTTCGTTTGGTTTGGAGAATTTCCATAAAGCAAAATCATTTGCGTTTCTTTTTTTGTCAGTGTCTACTCTTTTTCCTTTTTCTAACTCTTCTATTTTCTGGCCGGAAAGTTTTCCGTACTCTTTAAATTTAGAAATATCATAATAAATCCCATCATTAGGGATGAGATAAGTATATCCTTTACTTTCTAATTTTTTAATTAACTCTATCATTTCTTGGATATACTCTGTAGCTCGAGGTTGAACATCTGGTTTTTCAATACCAATTTTAGCATAATCTTCTTGATGAGCTTTTATGTTCCTTTTAGTTAATTCATTTATATCTATTCTCTCTTCTTCAGCCTTTTTTATGATCTTGTCATCTATATCTGTTATATTAGATACAAAAATTACTTTATATCCTAGATATCTTAGATATTTTCTTAATATATCGAATGTTATCTGTTGTCTGGCATGTCCTAGATGAGGAATATCGTTTACAGTAGGACCACAGACATACATTCTAACCTCATTTTCATTAATAGGTTTAAAAATTTCCACTCCTTTAGAAAGGGTATTGTAAAGTTTTAACTCCATATCACTTAATGATGCCTTTTATTTAAAAGAGTTTCTAAAGTAGTATTGATTTTATACCAGCATAAGAACTTTCTAGTTTATAGACGAATTGACTTAATCTTTAAACAACTCTCTGTTTAACTTTGTCCCCTCTGGAGTGAGAAGCTCCCTTAAAGTGTCCCTAAGTTCAGAAATTTTTACTCTTATTTGTTTTTCAGTATCCCTGTCTCTTAAAGTAACATCATTCTTTTCAACTGACTCAAAATCTATAGTTATTGCATAAGGAATTCCTGCAACTGCTGCTCTTAAATACCTTCTTCCAATGCTTCCAGAAACATCATACTCAACAATAAACTCTTTTTCCAGAGTCTTTTTTATTTCAGCGGCAATTGCGAGAAGTTCCGGCTTCTTGAGAAGAGGGAAAACAGCAACCTCTATTGGAGCCATGTGGTAAGGAATTTTAAACATGGACTTTCCTTCCTCAACGTCCTTTTTTTCATAGAAAATATCTATAAGCGCATAAGTAGGCCTGTCTGTTCCAAAAGCAATTTCCAATACATGAGGCGTAAATCTTTCACCATTCTCTCTTACTGCCTCAAGCTTAACTCTTGAAAATTTGGAATGCTGTTTTAAGTCGTAATCAGTTCTGTCATGCACTCCACACATTTCAACCCAGCCATAATTGTTCAGCAATACTTCAATATCCCATGCATCGTCTGCATAAAATGCCTTCTCATCAGGATGATGCTGCCTAAGCCTTATCCTTTCTTTTGAGATTCCAAAACTTATGAAGTGTTTGTAGGCAAGCCATAAACACCAGATATATGCCTGACTTTTAACTAAACCTTTTTTTAAGGCGTCTTCTACAGTAATATCTTTCCATTTTTCTCCTGACTCCTGGCTTTTATAATCCCATAAAGGAAGCTTTTCATTTTTTATCTCTTCATACTTTTCCCAGTTGTTTTTTTCAAGAGGGTCAATAAAAATCTGCCCTTCTGCTTGAGTAAACTCACGGCCTCTTAAAACATGCTGCCTTGGAGAGATTTCATTCCTGTAAGCTTTCCCTATTTGGAAGACTCCAAAAGGAAGTTTTTTTCTGAAATAGTTGTAAAGTCTTATAAAAGGAAGGTAAGTAACAGTAGCTGTTTCAGGCCTTAAAGATGCATCCTGGCCTGCAACTTTTGTCTTCATCATTAAGCTTTGCATCTCAATAGATTTCTCAAAACTGCCTTTGCATGAAGGGCATTTAATGTTCTTTTCCTCTATAAAGCTCAGAATTTTTTCGTTAGAGAAAGAGTCTGCAGCAACATCGTAGCTTTCCTCAATAAGCTTGTCTGCCCTGAAAACAGCTTTGCATTTGGAACATCTAATAATTCTGTCTTTAAATGTATCTAAATGCCCTGAGGCTTTCCATACTATATCAGGCAGAACAGTTGGCCCTTCCAGTTCTTTAAACCCGTTTTCATTAAAAACTCTTCTTACTGAGTTCTCAACTTTGTTTTTAAGAAGCTTTCCTAATGGTCCGTAAGTGTAAAATCCAGCCATTCCCCCATAAATCTCAGGGCTTGGACCCCAAATTAAACCTGCCTCATGAATAAAACTCAGAAACTCTTTTTCCTCTACTCCAGAATTTTTAGTTTTCTCTATTTTAGGAGTTTCAGTTTTTTCAGCAGCTTTTTCCTTTTCAAAGTCTTTCATTTTGCTTATTATCTCTTTTGCTTTTTTCTCAGCCTGTTTTTTTGTTTTTCCAAGGTATGCAATGGTTCTTGATTTTACTTTCCCTGTTCCAGGAACTCTTTTAGTTTCATTGAGATAGTAATACTCTCTGCCGTGTATGGTTTTCTTGACTATAAAAGCCATTTATTTAGGTATTACATCTGAGTTTTTAAATCTTCTTAGCTGTTTTCTAGCAGCCAAAAAGCAGAATTATGACATAAATAATAAGTATATATTCACATATGTAAGTATTAATATTATATAATTAGTAACATTTATAAGTTATAATACATACATAATAAGTAATGAGCAGCCTGTTTTCCAGTTCTTTAAGCCAGCTTGAAGATATTAAAAAAAGAAAAGAGATTGCAGAAAAAAGGAAAAAGCAGTTAGAGGATTACTTAAAAAAGCTTAAAGAAAGCTACCATAGCGGGCAAATAAGTTATCATTCTTATATTGAGACTTTATGCAAGAAAACAAACAACAGGTCAATTAAAGAGTGGATTGAATATTATGACAACTACTCCAAACAGTGCAGCAGAGAGATAAGAAAAATTCAGATTGAAAATGCAGTAAAACTCTCAGTAGTTTTTATAGGGGTTGCGTTTTTTATTGTTTTCCTGAATTCTTTAAACATAGGAATTAAACCAACTATTGTGGGATTTTTTGTTAAAAGCCAAGAGTTTAGAGAAACACTTAATCTTGAATTTAACAGCTCTGCGGTTTATAACTGGACTCCAGGAAATTACGGAACTCTTGAATATGTTAAACTCTCAGGAAGTGTTTCTGAAAATGTTAATGCAGCTGTTAATGAAAGCATTAAAGCAGGAGTTAAAATTTACATAAACAATGTGCTGATTGTTAACAGTTCTGGCTTGGAGATAACTGAAACAAAAAATATAACAAAAAACAACCAAACACTAACAATAAACATAAAGAAATTTAGTGACATCTGCGAGCTAAGCTGCAATTTAACAGGAATGGATTTTAATCAGAGTTCTTATGAGATAAAAGTTGAAATTGAGAATTCGAGTGTTCTTATTAGTGAGATTGTTTATGGGCTTTTGCCTGTAGGAGTAGGAATGGAAAAAGGAAAACAAGTAAAACAGCCTGTTTCAAAATCCCCTAAAACTGTTACTAAAACACCTGTTAAACAACAAGCCCCTTCTGTAAAACAAACTCCTCAACCAACATCTAAGCAACCAGCAGTTAAAAAACCTATAAATAAAACAACTCAACCTCTAAACCTCTCTGAAACAACAGTTCAGATGCAGGCAGTTCTTGGAAAGCCTGTCAAATGGAAAAAAAGAGTTATTTTAGACAGGCCTTCAAATATAACAGTTACTCTTCCTGCAGATGCAAAAAACATAATAGTAAGAAAAATAACTGGAACAGCTGGAAATCAAACACTGAGAGTAACAGCAATCATTACAGGACAGGTGGTTTCAGAAGCAACTCAAGAGAGTTTTATTGCAAGAGTTGTTAAGAGAATTTTTAGTTCAGTTGGAGAGATTGCAGGAAAAATCACAGGAAAAGCTGTTCAGAATGCTAATGTCTCTAAGGAACTGAAAGTTGAGATAAATGACACTGCAAAGGAATATGAAATAGAGTATGAAACTCCTGCACCTTATGCAGTTGAAGAAACCCTTGCAAAAACAGGAAAAGTAAAAAGAGTTACAATTGTAGGACCTGAAACAGTTCATTATAAAGATGTTTTATCTTTTACGCCTGTCTCTTATACACATCTC
>WAQV01000032.1 GCA_015520065.1 Candidatus Pacearchaeota archaeon
ATGCCTGATTCCATCAATAACATAATTTCTGTTAATATCAATAAGTTTAATAACTCTTTTTGCCCAAGCCCCTGCTCCTTCCTCTTTTCTTACTAAATTTCCCAAATCCTGAAGGTTTTTTCTTGTAATCTCAATTCCTCTTTTTTTAGCTTCTTCCCTGACAGCAGTAGATATTGTGAAATAATCAAACCCTTTTCCTTGAAGATATTCTGAAACAACTCCTTTTCCTGATGCTATTCTGCCAGTAAGCCCTATAATCATGACACTATACTAAAGACACGTTATTTAAAATTATCTGAGATAAGAAAAATATATTAATATTCATTTTTTTAAAAATGAAATGGAAAATGAAGAAATAATAAAAGTTTTGGAATCAATAGGTCTGCATAAGAACGAGATTGCAGTTTATCTTGATTTAATAAGAATTGGGAAGTCTTCAGCATTAGATATTGCAAAAAGAACAGGAATCCACAGGTCAAATGTATATGACACTGTTGAGAAATTGATTGAGAAAGGACTTGTTGCAGTTAATGTTAAGGAAAATAGAAAAGTATTCTATCCTGTAGAACCAAAAAGCCTTCTAAACTATCTTAAACAAAAGGAATATGACGTTAAGAAAATACTTCCAAAAATAGAAGAAATAAAAAGAAAACAGTACGAAGAGAGGAAAATTATCCTTTTAGAAGGAGTTCCTCCATTAAGAAGCATTCTTTCAGACTTCCTAAAAATGAAAAAGCCGATTTCTGCATTAGGAGTCCCAAAAGATATTCCTGAAATACTCGGAGGTTTTCTAATAGAGTTTCATAATGAAAGAATAAAAAAGAAAATACCTATGAAAATCATATTCAACAGCAGCTCTGAAAAAAGGATAAGAGAGATAAATAAAATGGAGTTTACAGAAGCAAGATTTCTTCCATCAGTGTTTGATTCAAAAGTTACTACAGACATCTGTGGGAACAAAGTTGTGTTTGTTTTCTGGGAAACCCCTATATCAGTTGCATTAATTGAAGACAAAGACTTGGCAGAGGCATATCAGAAGTATTTTGATATAATCTGGGAATCTGCAAAACTTACTTACTGATGATATATATTGATAGTATTCGTAGTTTTAAAGACAGCAACTTTTTTTAAAATAAAGCCAGTTTCCGGGGAATCTTTTTATAAATCTTTCCAGAGACGTGTTAAAACTAAAGTAACCACTTTAAGATAGTTTTAGATAAACGCATTAGAAATGACTACACTCATTTTTATATTTGAAGATATTGCAATAGGCATGGTAAAGATAACATCTCTATGTACAGACTGCGTGCAGGTTATAACTAACCCTCTATGCCCTTATTGCTTTTCAAGGCACGTGGTTACATGGCTTAGGGACAAAAAACTTCCAGAATACAGGCTTAAAAGAGTGAAACAGCTTTTAAGGAGTCTTGTTTTGGAGGCAGAAGAAACTCCTGCAGATACAAAATGCATCGTCTGCGGCTCTCAGAGAGTGAATTTATGCACTTACTGCATAACAAACAGAGTAACTGCTATAATTGAAAAAAACACAAGCAGGAAAGTTGTCAGGAATTTTGAGGAGGATTTTGATACAATAGTATGGAGGATTTAACTACGATTGCCTTTAAAATACCATGCAATAAGGAGTCAAATAAAATGATAGAGATAACATCCTATAAGAAACTATGCAAAGAAGCAGAAATGAATTCAGAGCCAATGCACTCCTCTCTTGAAAATAGGATAGTCTTAAAATTCTCTTCTCAAGAAGAAATCCATAAATTTGAGAAAGGATTTATTTACGATTATTTAATACCAAGGTATGGTCTCGAAGAAGCATTGAATTTTCCCCTTGTAAGAACAGGTCCTGACGGAAATTGGACAGAAGTTGTTTCTGACTATATTGGAATGAAGAATGCAAAAACCGCTCATAAACAAGAAATATGGCTAGTTGTTCCTGCAGACAGATTTCAAGATATTAAGAAGTATTTAAGAGCAAGATACTGAGTAAACTCTTTTGCTCATTAAAAAATTTTATAAAACCATGAAATTTGTGGACTGAATGAGTATGCAACCCGTATTATACCGTGGGACAAACTCAAAGGCAGAAATCTATTTTACCTTAGATGGCAATAAATTAGTCAATTTGTGTGGGAAGTGGACTACTCATCCTGGAGAGGCAATGGATTTTGCATTTAATATTGCAAGAAAATATGATGCAGAGATGTTGCTTTTAGTATTACCTAAATGGAATCTCAAAAATTTTCGAAAGATAAGCACTCAAGGAGCAATAAACAGGGGTGAATTATCTGATTGGTATGTTCTTCAATCTTCAGATGATCCTAGCAAGATAGATGTTTACTCTCCCGCAAGCATAGAACAGAAAAATGTTGAGATATATTCTCAGAAGGAATTGAGAAAATTCATTAAAAAGTACTGCCTGGATGATTTGTTAGAGAGAAATTTTGTTAGACACTATATTAAAAAGCTGAGTCAGGAAGAGAGTGAATCATTCTTAGATTAAAACAATTAAAAATATAAAAAGCCAGAAATCTATATTCTTTTATGAAAAAATCAGTAAGAATGTATATTTCAGGATTAGTGCAAGGAGTGTTTTTCAGAGCATTTGTTAAAGAGAATGCAGAGAGGTACGGTGTTAAAGGTTTTGTAAGAAATCTGGAAGATGGCAGAGTGGAAGTTTTTCTTGAAGGAGATGCTGAAAATGTAAATAAAATGATTGAGTTATGCAAAAAAGGACCCAGGCATGCTAAGATAAGAAATGTTCAGATTAAACAGGAAAAGTTTCAGGGATTCAGAAACTTTAAGGTTTTGCATATTTAAAAGATAAAATTGCCTAACTCTTAAGAACATCAATCATTGAATATACTCTTCCTTTTTCTCCTTCAAGCATTCTTTTATGTAGGTATCTTATTGCATCTATTGTTCCTGCAGCATAAATCTCTCTTCCATTAACATTATGAGTGAATCTAAATAATACTGTGTTGTCCTTAGATGTTAAAGTGTATGTATGCCATCCGTGTCCGCTTAGATATTCTTCAGGAACTCCTATCTCTTTTTGCTTTTCAGGGTCCCTTATTTTTACAATATCCTCTTTTGTTACTGAAACTCCGAGTTTGTTAAAATACTCAATCATTGATTTTGCAGTTCCGCTTGTATCAGCTTTTCCTTTCTGATGACTCTCTATAATCTCGACATTATATTCACTGAAAACTCCAGGAAAGTTTTCTGCAGCATACTTCATCATTGCTTGAAATGCAACTATCTGTTTTGCCATGTTTGGAGCTATAACTGCGCAGATTTCAGAATTCTTTACAGTTTCTTCTAGAGACTCTCTGTTGCCTCCTGTTGTTCCCATTACAAAAGGAATTTTATTTTTGCAATAAAACTCAGCATTCTCGTTTACAGCAGAAGGAAGTGTAAAATCTACAGCTATAAATGGATTATAGGAAAGCACTTCATGCAACATTTTTTCCCTGTTATTAGGCAGTATTAATTCCATCTTGTGGTTTGCTATGCTGTAATCTGAACTTTCAGATTCAGGTCCTGTAAGAGAATAAGGTAACAGTTCCATGTCAGAATGTTTTAAGACATGCTCTGCAACTTTTGAGGCCATTCTTCCAGGAAGACCGTTGACCATTACTTTTATGCTCATTTTACTTCTCAGTAATTCGGATAATTTTTAAATATTTTTCTTATAGAAAATAACTATTTTTGAACACTCTTTATTGAATGAAAACTCTAAATCTTTATAAGTTTGAAGTTGTTTTACTCAAGTATGATATTCACAAATTCTGACGGAGGAGCAAGAGGAAATCCTGGGCCAGGAGCAATTGGAGTTGTGGTCAGGCAGGATGGAGAAATCTTAACAAAGTATAGTCAGTTTATCGGAAGAAGAGTAACAAACAATGTTGCAGAGTATGAGGCATTAATAAAAGCTCTTGAGCTGGCATCCCGTTATACTGATGATGAAGTTACTTGTTTTTTGGATTCTGAACTTTTGGTCAATCAGCTTTTAGGGAAGTATAGGGTTAGAGACCATAAACTTCTTCCGTTGTTTTTAAGGGTTCAAGAACTGCAGGAAAGGTTTAAAAGAATAAAATATGTTCATGTACGCAGAGATGACCCTTTTCAGAAGATTGCAGACGAGCTTTTAAATGCTGAACTGGATAAGGAAGGATATAAAAGAAGATATTTCAAAGAATAAACATCTGACTAAAAGATAGAATGCAAAAAGTAATTCTTATTGACAGGAACAATAAGCGTATTGGAACAGAGGAAAAAATTAAAGCCCATAAAGAAGGCAAGCTTCACAGAGCTTTTTCTGTGTTTGTTTTCAATCCAGAAGGCAAACTCCTCTTACAGAAGAGAGCGAAAACAAAATATCATTCAGGTGGATTATGGTCAAACACGTGTTGCAGTCACCCTGCTCCGGGTGAAACAACCTATCAGGCAGCTCGAAGAAGGCTGAAAGAAGAAATGGGGTTTGAATGCAAACTAAAAAAGCTGTTCTGCTTTACTTATAGTGTTGAGTTTGATAATGGGCTAATTGAGAATGAGTATGACTATGTTTTTATAGGAAAAGTTAATGACAATCAAAAAATAATCCCCAATCCCTCTGAGGTTGAAGAGTATAAATGGGTTTCAATAGAAGAGTTAAAAAAGGACATTAAAAAGAATCCTAACAATTATACTTACTGGATGAGAGCTGCTTTTAAAGAACTTCAAAAACATATTTAAACTGCCTGTTTTTTTTATGAACTATGGGGCGTGAGGAACAGATTGTGAAGGAAAGGCTGAGAAAGCTTTCAGAGTTAAGAGAGAAGGGAATAAATCCTTATCCAAACAAATTCCCTAAAAAGAACACAGTTGAAGAATGCCTTAAATCAAAAATAGGAACCAAAGTTATAACAGCAGGCAGAGTGATGGTTAAGAGAGATTTGGGAAAGATAGCTTTTGTTAAGTTAATAGATTCTTCTGGAGATATTCAGTTGGTTTTTCAGAGTGGTGAAACAGGAAAAAAAGATTTCGAGTTTTTTAAGAAGTATGTTGATGCAGGCGACATAGTTGGAGTTCATGGAGAGGTGTTTAAAACAAAAACTAACCAGATATCTATTCTTGTAAGAAAAATAGAGCTGTTGAGCAAGTCAATACTTCCTCTTCCAGAAAAATGGCACGGTTTGCAGGATGAAGAGGAAAGATTAAGAAAGAGATATCTTGATTTAATAATGAATCCCGAAGTAAGAGAACTTTTTATTAAGAAATCAAGATTCTGGAATGCTATGAGAAACTTTCTTCTGAAAAAAGGGTTTATTGAAGTTGAAACTCCTGTTTTGGAAAACACTCCTGGGGGAGCAGATGCAAGACCTTTTATTACGCATCATAATGCTCTTGATATAGAAGTGTATTTGAGAATATCTATGGGAGAGCTGTGGCAAAAAAGATTAATCATAGGTGGTTTTGAAAAAACTTTTGAGCTTGGAAGGCAGTTTAGGAATGAGGGAATTTCAAGTGAACATTTACAGGATTATACGCAAATGGAATTCTACTGGGCGTATGCAGACTATAGGGATGGTATGAAACTTGTTGAGGAGATGTATAAACATGTAGTTAAAGAAACCTTGGGAACGCTCAAATTCAAGAGCAGAGGATTTGAGATTGACCTCGGAAAAAAATGGCAAGAAATAGACTATGTTTCAGAGATTAAAAAACAAACAGGAGTAGATTTTTTTAAGGCTTCTACTGAAGATATTGAAAATAAGCTTAAAGAGCTTAAAATAGAATACACTCCAGGACTTGAAAAAGAGCGTCTTATAGACCTTTTATGGAAGCATTGCAGAAAAAAAATTGCAGGACCAGCATTTCTCGTTCATCATCCTGTGGAGATATCCCCTCTTGCAAAAAGAAAGCCAGACAACCCTAAACTTACTGAAAGGTTTGTTGTTATTATAGCAGGCAGTGAGATAGGAAATGGTTATTCTGAACTTAATGACCCTATAGACCAAGAAAAAAGATTTGAAAGGCAACAAGAGTTGAGAGAGAAAGGAGATGAAGAAGCGCAAATGCATGACAGAGATTTTGTCGAGGCCTTAAAATATGGAATGCCCCCGACATGCGGATTCGGAGTTTCTGAAAGATTTTTTGCTTTTTTGGTTGACAAACCTGTAAGAGAGTGTCAGATATTCCCTTTAATGAAACCAGAAAAACCTCAAAAAAAGAAGTAAAATGGGATTGATTGTTAAGAGCAATATAAGAAAGGTGGTAAAGGAGCTTGACAGAGAGAATGCTATAAGCAGTGTTGCAGAAGAGGTAGGCATGGCTCTGGAAAGAAAGGTTGAGCAGATTTTAGAGGAGGCAATAAAAAGAGCCAAAGCCAATGGAAGAAGAACACTGCAAGCAAGGGATTTGTAATTCACTAACACTTCCAGAGCTCAAACAAACTCCAACCAGTTTTCGTATTTTTTGTTTTTTCCTCTAACAGCATTCATATACTCTTCTTTTAGCATCTCGATTATTGGAAAGTTTTCACTTTTTCCAATTTTATTTCCATCAACCTCTGCAATAGGCGTTACTTCTGCTGCTGTTCCTGTAAAAAATGCCTCCTCAGCATTATAAATATCCTCAAGCTTTAAGTCCTTTTCAATAACCTTCAATCCTTTGTCAGAAGCGATTTTAATTATACAATCTCTCGTTATGCCTGGCAGTATTGAACCTGTTTTAGGAGTATAGAGAACTCCTTCTTTAACAATAAAGATATTTTCTCCTGGGCCTTCTGCAACATTGCCCTTGTAATCCAGCAATAACGCTTCGTCATATCCTTGCTTTTTTGCTTCCACTGACGCAAGAATTGAATTGACATAATGTCCTGAAATTTTAGCATCCATATCACTTGTTTTAGGATGTATTCTTATAAAAGAGGAAGTTCTTACTCTTACAGCCTTATCTCCAAGATAAGAACCCCAAGGTATTGCAATAATTGCCAGATGAACATCTAAATCAATATTGCTTAGTCCCATTTTTTGCCCAAAGAAAAGTATTGGTCTTATATAGCCCTCCTCAATCTTGTTTTTCTTTATTGTTTCTTTAATTGCAGTTGCTATCTGTTCGGAAGTGTAAGGAACTTTCATTGAGAAAACACTTGCAGAGTAAAAAAGTCTTTTTATATGTTCAGCAATCCTGAAAACAGCAGGACCTTTTTCAGTTTTGTAAAACCTTATTCCTTCAAAAACAGCATCCCCATAATGCAGAGAGTGGCTCATAACATGAATTTTTGCATTGTCCCACTCAACAAGATTTCCATCAATCCATATCCAGCCAGCTTTAGTCATTTTATCTCTTTCTATCTCAAAATAGAAGTTAAGTTAATAAAATTTTGCATATACCAATAAGCAAAGGTATTTAGTTAATTCTTACTATACATCCGACAATAGAAATATTTAAAAACAAGATTGCCATCTTAATATCAAGATTAGCAAAAGAGGTTATAGGAAATGAATACAAAAAAACTCATTGTAACACTTTTGATTGTATCAATAATTTTCTCAGCAGTTTCTATAATTCTTAATCTGTCTTTTAGCATGAATTTCAAATCTCTCGAGGCTGCAAAATCTTCAGCTTCAGCTGGAAGCCAGATTCTTGAGGGAAAGAATGCAGGAAATGTAAATCTTGTTGTTGAGAATACACCTAGTCAGGACAATAACGGAGGATTAAATGGAAACAGATAAGGTTCTTTTAACAATCGCAGTTGTTGCAGTAGCAGTTTCAGTCATAGGACTGGTTTTTACTTATAATACTATAAGCGGGTTTAAATTATGGCTTACAGGACTTGCAACAGATACTGCAACAGCAAATGTAACAATAACTTCAAGCGAAGCAATCAATTTTACTACAGACAATATTAACTGGGGTTCAGGAACAGTTAACGGCGGTGAAACAAATGCAACTCTTGATACTGCTTCAGGAACAGTTACAGGCGGAACCTGGACAGCCGTAAGCCAGGGATTTATTCTTGAAAACATAGGTAATGTCAATGTTACTCTTGATTTAGCTACTGATAAAGATGCAAGCACATTCATAGGAGGAACCTCTCCTTTATACCAGTTTAATGTTACAAACAATGAAGCAGGAAGCTGTCCTTCTGCAAATCAGTCAATAACTTTCGGGGCATACTATGATGTAAATACTACAAGCCCTGGAACAAGGGTTTGCGATAACTTCCAGTTCACAGACGCATCAGATACTTTAAGAATTGACATTAAAGTTGTAATTCCTGCAGATGCTATACCAGAAGCAAAAGGAAGCATAATGACAGCAACTGCGACAGCAGTTTAATAAAACTCAATACTCTGAGATTGCAAAGGTCTATAGAAATCTATAAAAAACATTTTTTACTTTTTAAGCAATGAGAGTGAGTAGATTTTGGAGAGCAACTATCTGTTTTTTATTTGTGCTTTTTGCAGTATTGCATACTCCTTTAATAGAATCATATGTGGGAGTTGCTCCAGCATATTATTCTATAGATTTTCAGCCAGGACTTGTTAAAGTTTTTAGCTTTGACTTTAATACAAATCAAGAAAGCGAGTTAGAGGTTTATCTGGAGGGAGATTTGAAAGAATATGCAGAACTAAGCACTACCCATCTTAAAGGAGGCGGCAGAGTGAATGTATTGCTAAAACTTCCTCAGAATATTGAGAAGCCAGGTCTTCATAAGCTGTTTATTGGAGCAAAACAACTGACAAAAGAAGAAAAAGGGACTATAGGCGTCTCTGCAAATGTTAGGGCAGTTATCAAAGTTTATGTCCCATATCCGGGAAAATATGCAGAACTAGATTTCTCTGCCAAGAGTGCAAATGCTGGAGAACCCATAGAATTCAGATTAAAGATATTCAGCAGAGGTAAAGAGTCAATTAATACTTTATCTAGAATAGAAATCTATGATTTTGAAGATAAAAAAGTAGGGGAATTGAACCTTGGTGAAACGCTGGTTGAGGCAGGTTCTTTTAAAGAGATAGTTAAAAAATGGAATACTGAAGGATATTCTCCTGGAAAATACACAGCAGTAGCTGTTGTAAGATACGGATCTGATGACAGCCAAACAGCAACAGCAAAGAGAGAATTCAGGATAGGGGAGCTATATATTGATATAGTTAACTATACTAAAGTATTAGAGCGCGAGAAAATAAATAAATTTGAGATAGTTGTTGAGAGTTTCTGGAACGGAGTTATTGATAATGTTTTTGCGAATGTCACAATCCCAGAATACAACATCCAGTTTATAACACCTTCTTCAACTTTAGAGCCTTTTGAGAAAAAGACATTGAAGGGATATTTTGATACAACACCTATAGATAAAGAGCAATTTAAGGCTAAGATAGAGGTTCATTATAAAGGAAAAGTCACTAAGAAAGAAGCGCTTCTTAAATTTAAAAGAAAAATTGATTATAAAATAGTTGTTGGAGCGATAATACTCGCACTCTCAGTATTAACATCAATAATTTTAATAATAATTCTTTATAGGAGAGAGCATGAAAAAAAGAGATAAGCAAATTTTACTTTTTATTGCATTAATAGCAGTAATCCTTGCAATTATTTCAATGGTCAGTTTTTTCTTTCTTCCATTGCAAATAACAGAATTTGATGTAAGATTTAATGTTTCTGAGAAGATAGGCTTTGACTTAAACAACTCTGCTTTAACTTTTGGAAGTGTTGTTCCGGGAAACTATTATGAGAGAAAGATAATTATTGAGAACAAATACGATTTTCCGATAAAAGCAAAAATCTTTGTTAGCAAAGATATAAGCGACTTCTTTCTTAAAACCGACTCGGTGCTGCTAATGCCTCGAGAAAATGCATCTATTCCAATAACTATCTATATTCCGCAAAATGCAGAAAAAAAAGAATATTCTGGAAAGATGGCAATTAAAATATACAGAGTTATTGATGAGGTTTCTTTTTAACTCCTTTCAAAAATAAAAGAAGCAATATTTTTATATCAAGTTTCATTCTAATCTTTTATGAAAAAAGTGGTGATTGCCTTAGTAGGGCTGTCTGTTTTAGTGAATCTATTTAATATACTTATGCCAGCATTTTCCATAATAGATCTTCAGACTTTTCCTACTATAACTGGAGGAGGGGTTACAGGAACCGGAAGCATAACTTTAGTGCTTTTAAGCAGCATGAATGTTTTTATTGACAGCCCTGAAAACAAAACCTATGATTTTAACCTGACTGACGATTATTTTATTGACTTAAATGTCTCTGCAGATTTCACAGTAGATACTTGGTGGTATACTCTTAAAGATTTAAGGCACAATACAACAGTAAACGATTCTGTTATGTTTGTTCCAAACACAACAATAAGGGCTGTAAGATGGTCAAACAAATTAATAGTTTTTGCAAATGACTCTACTGGAAGCGAGGCAAATGCGAGTGTAGAGTTTTTTATTTATGTTCCAAACACAGCCCCTTTTATAAACTATATAGATGACGAGATATTTGTCTGCGAAGGAAACTCAATCTCCTATAAGTTCAATGCAACTGACTTGGATGAAGATGATTTGTCTGTTGACATAGACCCTAAAAACCCTTTCTTCATTTATCCGCCTCCGCAAAGAGTGAATCTCACAACAGTGCAGGCAACAATATTCTCAGGAACTCTGACAAAAGAGTATGTTGGAACTTATACAGAGAATATAAGCGTTAGTGATGGTGAGTATGCAGACTCAAAAAGCGGAGTAAATATAACAGTTATCGAGATTAATAATGTGCCTTCAGTTGAGAATATTGGTGTTCAGACAGTCTGGACTCATGGAGAGAATTCCACATTTTATGAAGAGGTTGATGTTAGTGATACTGAGAATGGGAACCAGTCAACTGGGAATTTCACCTTTAATCTGACATTCTTAAACGGAAATAAGTTTTTTGATATTAATGAGTATGGAATAATGAATTTTACTGCAAATGACTCTCTTGTAGGAGTATATAACATAAGCCTTTGCGTAACTGAC
>WAQV01000033.1 GCA_015520065.1 Candidatus Pacearchaeota archaeon
AAACTGATAGGCATTATAAAAAATCTTTCAGATAAGTATGAAATAGGTTCAGAAAATGAAGATTGTTTCATATCAATAAAGAAAAATAACAAGAAGATTTATATTGTTAAAGCTGATGAGATTGAAACTAGCAAAGGGCATGTTGTAATTATAGGATTTAAAGGCAAGCTAAATTCTAAAAAACTTCCAGAGGTTTTAAAGCGGGCAAAGAAACAGAAAGCAATTATTATTGCCGCGCATCCTCTGCACGAATTTTTTGTTCCGCACTTTGTTATTGAAAAAGTGTTTCAGGATGATGCTGTAAGTTTAGATAAGAAAACTCTTAGAAAATATCTAAAGTATTTTGATTCTCTTGAGATTAATTCTTATTTTCCTGAAGATAAGAGGAAAATCAAAGAATTTGCTACATCAACCAAAATTCCAGTTATAGCAGACTCTGATGCACACTACATCAATGAGTTTTTTGACTCTTACTTTGAGGTTAAAAATCTCGATTTTAGAAGCATTGGAAGATTTAAAAGAACTCTAAAAAAGGCTCTAAAAAAAGAAATAAAAATTCATGCCTCTAAAACAGGATTCATTATCAAATACAGGCACGTTTTAAGCATGATATTTTATCTGATTCTCAGAAAGCTAGGAGTTGTTAAAGTGAGGAATAAACCAAAATAGAAAAGGTTTATAAAGAGAAAACTTTCCTTACAAATTAAAATGGCAAATAAAGAAAAATTAGAGTGCATATTAAATATTGCAAAGAACATTCCTTTTGCTGCGCTAGAAACACTATTAGCCACAGCAGCGCTAGGAGGGACTGCAGCAGCAACAATAGGTGCAGGAACCGCATATCTTATTGGCCACCATGAAACTGCATGGGACATTTTCAAATACGGTTTTCTTACTGGAAGCTTTGGATATACTTTTGGAACCCTTTACCTGATGATAAATGTAAAAGGGGCTGGAGAATTTGGAACTCTGGAACCAGACAATCTAGGAATAGAAAACATTCTTGAAGAGATTGAAAGATATAAGAAAATAAGTGACTCACACACATATAAAGAATAAAATAAGTGTATTCATTCTTAAATGGTATCATAACCGAAAGATTTAAATACTCTTTATTTCCATGAAATACATGGTAAAAATAAATATGAGGAAAATTCGTGGAGGAATTTCAATTTGTTTATTTCCAGTAATCAATCCAATAGACTTCAAAAAAGAGAAGATTGAAAAAGTTGTTAGGAATATCGCTGATGATTTAAAAGAAAAATACTCTGATATAGAAGTAACTTTCTCAGAAAGCAGATTCAAAGAATATGACTTAATATTGAAGATGGGAGAGAATATATCTTGGGCATCAGTAAGAGGTAAGGGAATTGAAGGAAAATTAATATATCAGGCAGCCTATGCTCCTACTCGTGGATGGGTAGGTGGTGCAAGCTATCCGGGATTAATTCGTGCTAAATTTGATGTTTCTTCTGAGAAATACAAGGATGTAAAAAAAGTCCTAAAAAAGAACTTAAGACCTATAACTAGCCTTTTCTGGAGTTAAAATGAAAACTTTAAAGGCAAATCTTCACAGCCACGCACTTGCAGATTTCAGTCCGTGGTGGAAAAAGCAGTTTGGGATTGAAGGAAGAAATCTTGCAGAAGTTGTTGCAGAAAAGTGTTTTGAAAAAGGTCTTGAAATTTACGCTTTAACTAATGACCCTTTCTGGAATTTTCCACAAAAGTCGCGATTCAGTTATATGTTTGAGTATGCCAGACAGCTTCCGAAAGAATACAAAGTTGATAGTTTAGGAGAGGAAGCATTCATTATTGAGAAAGGTGATAACAGAGTGTGTTTTCTTGACGGCCAGAGCATAAGAGTAAGAGATAATGGCAGAGAGTATGAGTTGCTGACTTTTGGAACAAGCAAGGTTCCTGACAATATGAACTTTAAAGATACTGTTGCTTATCTAAAAGATAAAGGGTTAATTGCAGTTGCAGAACATCCTTTCGCAGAAGGTCACTGCGGAGATGTTTCAGAAGAAAGTTTGTTAGAATTGTGGGAAAAGAGATACATTGATGCGATAGAACACAACGCAAAAATAGCTGTTCCAAACATATTCTCTTTATTTCCTTATGAAAAGCTCAAAGGATACACAAAAGACAAAAACACTCTTGCAAAGAAGTTTGCAGAAAAACATGGAATACCTTTCATAGCAAATGATGATTCTGATGGCATAACTCACATAGGAACTGCATATACTGAGTTTAACAGAGATAAAATAAGAATGAAAAACTCAGAAACAGTTATCCAAGACTTAAACAGTTCCATAATAAACAAGGAATTCAAAATCCATGAAGGTTATTTAAACGCTCTGGAATGGTTCAGATATGCTGCGTGGATTATTACATTTAAAGATGGAATTCTTGGATTAAGAGAAAGATATAATAAAAAAGTTGAGCAGAAATAATTACTTTTTCCTTCTCAGAGTGAAATCCCATAAATGTCCGAATACTGCCTTAACTCCACGCAAATTGAATTTAAAATCTTCCCAGCTTTTTATGCTTTTAATTCTTGCAATTACATATCTTGGAGTAAGAAAAATAGTGTATATTTTTCCGCATACTGCTGCAACCTCTTCTGCAGAAGAGTTTTTTGTTTTTAATACTGGTTCAGACATGTCATATCTCTCATACTGCTCTGGAGGAAACAAAAACCATCCTTTTTCCTTAGCTTCCTTCCATAGAGGAGTTCCAGGATACGGAATAAGTATTGTTGCCTGCAATAAATCTGCCAAACCAGACTGCATTAACATTTTAGCAAGCTTAAATGTTCTTAAAGCATCTTCTTTTGTTTCCCAAGGATACCCTACAATCATAGTTAAATGCACTGTAAGCCCTGCTTTTTTAGCCATTTTACAGCCATCAATTATATCCTTAACTTTTATTCCTTTATTCAGCTTGTCGAGAGTTTTTTGATTGGCGCTTTCCAAACCAAACTTCAAAAGCCTGAATCCCGCCTTTTTCATCAGAAAATAATCTTCCTGCTTCAAAACCCCGAACCTCATATTGCAGGAATATCTTGTTTTTTTATTATATCCTCTTTCAATAAGGCCATGGCATAAATCCTTCAGCCATTTTCCAGTCATTAATGTCCCAGAGTCATCAAAAATCTCCTTAACTCCATATTTTTCAATCAGCATTCCGACCTCATCAAGAACATTCTCAACGCTTCTTACTCTGAATTTTGGGAAAAGTGTAGGCCACGCGCAAAACTTGCATTTTCCCCACCAGCAATCTCTTCCAGACATAATATAAAAGAAGGGTCTTCCAATAAGATTGTATTCTCTCTCATAAAGCCTCCATTTTGTAAGCTCTCTGTCAATGAATGGCAACTCATCAAGAGAGTGTTTTAACTGAAAGTTTCCTGAACTTAAAACCTTCTTGCCTTTTCTGTAATAAATCCCTTTTGGCATCTTTTTGGTTTTTCCTGCAAGAAAGTCTACCAGATCTGCCAGCATAAAATCAAAGTCTCCTCCACAAAGAACGAAATCAACCTTAGAGTTTTTCATGCTCTCTTCTGGAAGTGCAGTAACATGGTCTCCCATAAGCGCAATCCTCATTTCTGGAAATCTTTTTTTAAGGTCATCTATTGTTCTCCAGTGCTGTTTTATTACAGGAGTTTTTGTTTCAAACGCAAACAAGTCAGGCTTCTCTTTTTTAATTATTGAGATGAAATCATCATAACTCAAATACTCTGCAATGCAATCAACCCACTTGACACTGTAACCTTTCTTTTTTAAGAGAGTCGCAGCAGTTCCTAAAACTACTGGAAAAATGTGAGTTGGGTTTGAAAACCACTGAAACTGCCTGTTCTGGCTCAATAATGCAACTCCTTTTTCTGACTCAGTCGGAGGATAACCAATTATAATTTTCATAATGATTTTTAACTAAGAGAAGTTATAAATGTTATGTTTCCTCTACCCAAAGAGTAGGTTAAAATGTTCGTGTCATCATATAAAATCAGAAATCTTATGTCTCAGTTCAAGATAAACCATCCATAACACTAATAGCAATGCATCAATCGAAGGAATAAGAGTGTCCTGAAGCTGTGTTGGAACGAGTTGCAAAAGATTGATTCCGAATGAGTAATAAGAGAGAGGATAAAAAGGCAGAATTTTTCCATCAATAGTTCCATCAAGCGCCAAATGCATAAATGTTCCAAAAGCAACTACTGCAAAAATTGCAGATAGCTTTAGCTTGTGCTTTCCAAGCTCTCTGCTTTTTGCTTTTATGAAAATTCCGCTTAAAGCTAAAAAGATTATTGGAACAAACAAAGTATGCGAAAAAGTTCTGTGAATTTCGTTCATTGCAAATCCAAAAAAGCTCAAAACATAATAAACAGCAATATCTCCATCAGGCAATAATCCAGCAAGCCCTGCAATGAGAACATAATGCAGAGGGAATTTTC
>WAQV01000034.1 GCA_015520065.1 Candidatus Pacearchaeota archaeon
ATATTGTGCTACAATACCTTGAGATAAAAAGAGGGAAAATGGTTGAAAAAGTCAGAAAAAGGGATGGCAGTGTTGTTAAGTTTGATAAAGGCAAAATAACTGAAGCGATATGGAAAGCTGCAAAAGCTGTTGGAGGTCAGGATAAAAAAGAGTCTGAAAGGCTGGCCGGAATTGTCACGGATATTCTAAATGAGAAATATGGAGAAAAAGGGATACCTAATATAGAAGATATACAAGATGTTGTTGAAAAAACTCTTATTGAAGAAGGGCATGCAAAAACAGCAAAAGCATATATCTTGTATAGAAAGTCCAGAGAGGAGCTAAGAGATATAAAAGGATTATTTGACACTATAGAAGTAGTTGAAGATTACATTGGAATGGATGACTGGATGGTTAAAGAAAACTCTAATATGGGCTTTTCTCTGCAAGGGCTTAACAATTACATTACAACAAAAATAATCTCTAATTACTGGCTGAAAAGAATTTATCCGGAAGCAATAAGAAAAGCTCACGAGCAGGCAGATTTGCATATTCATGATTTAGGAACTCTAGGAGCTTATTGTGTTGGATGGGACTTAAAAGACTTGCTTGTTACTGGATTTAAAGGAGTCCCTGGAAAAGTAGAATCCAAGCCTCCTAAGCATCTAAAAACTGCTTTAGGACAGATTGTCAACTTTTTTTATACTCTGCAAGGTGAAACTGCAGGAGCTCAGGCATTCTCAAATTTTGACACTCTTCTAGCACCTTTTGTAAGGTATGATAATCTTGATTACAAAGAAGTAAAACAAGCTATGCAGGAATTCCTTTTCAATCTCTCTGTCCCAACGCGAGTAGGATTTCAGACCCCTTTCACAAATATAACTCTTGATCTGAAAGTTCCAGACTACATGAAAGAAGAAGGAGTGATAATTGGTGGCAAAATTATGGATAAAAAATACAAAGAGTTCCAGAAAGAAATGGATATGATAAACAGAGCTTTTGCAGAGTGCATGCTTGAAGGTGATGCAACAGGAAGAGTATTTACTTTTCCAATCCCAACATACAACATAACAAAAGATTTTGACTGGGACAATCCGAACTATGAACTAATATGGGAGATGACAGCAAAGTACGGCATTCCGTATTTTTCAAACTTCATTAACTCTGATATGAAACCTGAAGATGCAAGAAGCATGTGTTGCAGGTTAAGGCTTGACCAGACAGAACTAAGAAAAAGAGGCGGAGGATTGTTTGGCTCAAACCCTCTGACAGGAAGCATAGGAGTTGTAACAATAAACATGCCTCGTATAGGTTTCACTGCTGTAGATGAAGAGGATTTTTTTAGAAAGCTTGAATACTTGATGGAGCTTGCAAAAGAAAGCTTGGAAATAAAAAGAAAAACACTTGAAAAGCTTACTGAGATAGGGCTTTATCCCTACTCAAAATTCTATTTAAGGAACGTCAAAAAGAGATTCGGAGAGTACTGGAAGAATCATTTTGCAACAATAGGATTATTAGGAATGAATGAAGCAATAGCCAACTTTCTTCCAGGAGAGAATATTGCAACTCCTAAAGGAAGAGAGTTTGCAACTAAAGTTCTTAAATTCATGCGTTCAAAGCTTGAAGAGTATCAAAAAGAAACAGGAAACATATACAATTTAGAGGCAACTCCTGGAGAAGGAACAACTTACAGATTTGCGAGAATTGACAAACAGAGATTTGGAAAGATAATTGTTGCAAATGAAACTGAATTAAAAAACGGTGCAAAGCCATATTACACAAACTCCACTCATCTTCCTGTAAACTATACTGATGACGTTTTTGAGGCTCTGGAATTGCAAGATTCCTTGCAGGCGCTTTACACAGGAGGAACAGTTTTTCACGCATTCATAGGAGAGAAACTTAAAGGAGAAAGTGTAAAACTTATTGTAAAAAGAATTGCAGAAAGATTTACTCTTCCGTACTTTACAATAACTCCAACATTCTCTATATGTCCTAAACACGGTTATCTTGCAGGAGACCATGAATACTGTCCTAAATGCGATGAGGAAATTGGATATATTGGTGATATTCAAACAGCCCAAACATCGAGCTTGGCGTCTCAAACAATCACTCAGTCAGACTCATCAATTAAAATTAAACCAATTGAATGCTGTTAAAATGGAAAAGAAAAGAACAAAGTGTGAAAGGTACTCAAGAATTGTAGGGTATTTAAGGCCGCTTCAGCAATGGAACGAAGGAAAAGCTTCTGAATGGAATGACAGAAAGCTTTTCAATATGCAAAAAGCTGTTTTGAAGAACTGAAGTGCTGTTAGGCTGTTAGTTAGATGTTGTCAACACTGCTTAAAAAATGATAATCTGCGGACTGCAAAAGCTGAGCCTCATAGATTACCCTAACAAGATAGCTTGCACTATATTTGCCTACGGCTGCAATTTTAGATGCGGCTTTTGCCACAACCCAGAATTGGTAATTAAGGCAGCTGAAGGCCTGAAAACCATGAAAATCTACTCTGAAGAAGACATTCTTCAGTTTCTTGAAAAAAGAAGAAAATATCTTGATGGAGTGTGCATTACTGGCGGTGAGCCATTGCAAAGCTTTCAATATGCAGACTTAAAGTTTTTTGAAAAAATAAAATCTCTTGGGTATTTAATTAAGATAGACACTAATGGAAGCTTTCCAGAAAAGCTTTCAGAGATAATCTCTAAAGGGCTTGTTGATTACATAGCACTTGACCTTAAAGCAAGCAAGGAAGCCTACAGCAAGATTGCGGAATTTAGTAGTTCTAATAACTCAAACTGCATCACTAAGATAGAAAAAAGCATTCAGATTATCTCTAAGTTTAAAGAGTATGAATTCAGAACAACTGTTCTTAAAAGTTTTCATACTGAAAAAGAGGTAATTGAGATGCTTAAATGGGCAACAAATGTTGCCGGAGAGAAAGTAAAAAAATACTGTCTGCAAGGATTTAAAAAAAGCGGTAAACTTATTAGCAGTTCTATGGAAAAAGAGCCTGAAACTGATGAAGACTACCTAAAAAAACTTGCAGAACTTGTTAAACCCTATTGCAACAGTGTTGATATAAGGGTTTAGGACTGAGATTGAGAAAAATTATTCACCCTCTTTTAAAATCCTAATTCTTCCTTCAACTCTTCTAATGTTTTTCCTCTTTTGCCTTTTTGTTCCTCTTCCAGAGCATCTTTTATTCCTTTCATTAACTCGAAAGTCAGATAATACTTCAATTGTTTCTATGTCTGTTGTAGCTATCATTTTATATCAACAACATTCAATATAATC
>WAQV01000035.1 GCA_015520065.1 Candidatus Pacearchaeota archaeon
GAATAAGAATCTGATGCAGGCTTCACTACACTTACAATACTCTTATAACCTTCTTTTTTGCAGTCATAGATTTTTTGTTTGTTTTCCTCTCCTTTATCTCCTATTCCAGGACCACTGGAAAAAGAACCTTCATCTGCAGTTTCATAGGAAAAGTCAGGTATAATGTCAAGATATTTTAGAGGGTTTCCTTTTGTGCCAAGAAACATTATGGTTATTACAACAACTAACGCAACAATAATTATCTTAATTAATTTTTCTATATTAAGCTGCGCTGCTTTGTTTTTATGAATCATCTTCCAAATCTAAACAGGTTTTTTATATACTCAATAGCACCTATTCCTTTCTGCTTTAACATCATATACCCTAAGAGCATAATAACAAGAATAAAAAGACTTATAATCGCCCACCCCAACATTTCCATCTCTATTCCTTTCTTGTTTTTCTTAATGAAAAGCAGCTTAACAGATCTTTTAATAGAATCTATCATGCAGAGAATAATCAAAGAAAGTTAATAAACTTTTAGGAACTTCCAACCTTTTGAGGTTTTTCATCAGAAACAACAAAAAAAGCTCTGTTTGATTCAGTCTCATAAACCGCCCCATCTCTTTCATAAATTCCTATTGCAGGCGGAAGTGCAAACTTTCCTAAAATTCCTATTTTGGAATAAATAATATAAGATATAACTCTTACTTCTCCTGCTTCAAGC
Organism: Candidatus Pacearchaeota archaeon; assembly: GCA_015520065.1. GTDB lineage: Archaea > Nanobdellota > Nanobdellia > Pacearchaeales > GW2011-AR1 > WAQV01. Next base: position 707 of record WAQV01000035.1, read on the forward strand.
TTTTCAAAACTCCATTCCAGTCTTTTCTTGTCTTTTTTTGAGGGAGTTTCTGCTCCGAACTTTTCATACAGTTTAACCACAGGCGGGAGCTTTTCAATTATCTTAACTTTTTCAACATATTTTTTAGCATTAACAAGAACACTTACTTTTAGAGCAAACTCTCCTCCTTTTGCTTTAACAAAACTGACTTTTTTCTTTAACAAGAGGTCTGTTTTTGACTCTCTGTAAACAAGGACAACTATAGCTATAATCAGAAACACTGCTATTATTGGGAAAAGCCAGTTGGTTCTTATTACAACTTTTAAATTTTCTCCTGGTTTAAGTTCCCTGTTCCAGACATATTTTACTTTCATTCCTTCTCTTTCAACTAAATCCGGCTCTGGACTGAAAGTAGTAAATATTCTGGATATTATGTTTTTCTCATCAACAACTTCCACTCTTGAAAACACATTTCCATCATTAGTTTTGCTGATGACTCTTGTTTTTATCAGAAGGCCGTACTCTTTTTCTTCAGAGTTGATTATATTTTTCTCAACAAACTTCATAACTCCCTCGAGGACTGCTTTTTCTGTTCCAGCAGCTATCTCTGCACTGAATGTATAGAATCCAGCAATCAGTTTTTTGAAGTCTTCTTTATTAAGTGTTATTGTAAAACTTTTCTTCTCGTAAGGTTTTAAGGAAAAACTTTCCTGAACATCAAAAAAAGAGGACTTAAACCTGACTGTAAGATTCCTGAAGTAAAAATTCTCTTTGTTCTTTATGTAAACCTCTACAGTGTTTGACTCTAAATCAAACTCCTCAGCTCCAACTTCAAACGCATCTTTTAAGTCAATGATTTTAATAATCTCTTCAAGCTCCTTTTCTGTTGAGTCCTGCCCTCTGATATAGTATTTAAAAGAATAAAATCCTCTGTAATCTAAATCTTTTTTTGGGTAGATGACAAGTTTAACTGTTTTTGTTTCATCACTTCTTATAAGAATAGGCTCTTTTGGCTCCATCTCAAATCCGAGAAGGTTGTAAAACCAGAAATTTTCGGATTTTCCGTAATTAGTTATTTTAAGTTCAGAAACTACTGGCTCATCAATTCCAGCAACCATTACTTTTTCAGTTTCAAGGGACTCAACAGCTATGTTTATGGCTGATATGCTCTGAAAAAATATCAGCGACAGTGCAAGAAAAATAAGCAGTCTTTCGAGCCTAATCATTTTAAAAAAACACTCAATTTCTATTTAAACTTTATTATTTTTTACCCTCTAAATCCAAGAAAGCTTTTGCCTGGCTTAGGAAATCATCACAGTCTTCAGCGATTTTATCTTCGTAATACTCAATCTGAGAAGGAATTACCCATTTTTCATAAATGCTTCTAAGGAATTTTCTGAAAGCATCTCTCTCAAACTTCCCCTGCCAGTCTCTTACAAGAACTCCTTTAATCTTGATTTCAACTGTTCCTTTATTGGTTTTAATTTTCTTTCCTTCTTTGTTTATCTCTACCTCAGTAAGGCCAAGTATTCTGAATCCTATTCCTGCCTCAAACAAGAAATAATCAGTAATCTTCTTTTTTCCTTTCCATTCTATTTCAATATTTTTTGAGTTTCCTGACAGCTTTTCAGAGTATTTTGTTTCAGCAATGCTCAGTCCGGTTTCTTCAGTAAGCCATTCATAACAGAAAAGATAAAAGTCAGAGAATGAAAATATGCCAGAGTACTTTATTT
>WAQV01000036.1 GCA_015520065.1 Candidatus Pacearchaeota archaeon
ATAATAACAACAGCAAAAGGAATCATAATAAGAACCTCTCTTAAGAATATAAGAATTATGGGACGTGCTACTCAGGGAGTAAGAATTGTTAAGCTTCAGCAAGGAGATTATGTTACTGATTTAGTAAAGGTGCAAGAAGCTGAGGCGAGTGCTGAATAAAAAAATAATTCTACGGTTATAAAAGATAGTAAAAGATAGAAATTTTATTTATAATCACCAAGGGGATTCCTTGCCTCTTTTATATGAGGATATTTTTCTTTTTCTTCTTTTTCTTTTCTACGATAATATTCAATCACTAATCTATCTAACTCCTCGTCTAATCTTTTTTCTTCTTCTGTTGGTTCTCCGCTTGGAGGGAAATCAAGTATTAGAACTCCATCATAATCAGGGACTCTTCCAAACAATGATGGCAGTGTTTTACCTTTCTTTTCCCGCATCTTACATCCTCTAAGTTTCTGAATTTTATAAATATTGTTATCTTAGATTTTCTAATAAAAAACATATCAAAAGTGCATTGCTTCCTAAATGATTCTAACTAAATCATCTTTCTAAACTCTCTAGTAAACTTTATAAACAGAATCCCTCAGGTTTGTTTAATCTAAATCTGGAACTATAAAATGGAAGCTATATACAAAATATATCAAAGATAGATGATGCAATAATGCACGCGGTTAATAAGGGAGTAAGAGCATGGAACTGGGCTACTGGAAAGACAAAAGCAGATTTGGCTAACTACATGCTTACTGTTGCTCCGGTTCTTGAGAGTATGGGAATGATTGGATTGAATCCAGTTCTTGGAGCAATGGCATCTCCATTATATTTGATATGCAGCCACCTTGGACAAGAGAGCAATAAAAAGCAAGAAACTCTTGAAGAAATATGCGCTGAAAACAACCTTATGTTCGACCCCAAGGATTTGTATGCTTCCACACATAAGATTATTGGTCCTACATGGATAAGTGTTGGAGGAGTAGTTGATTTAGAAGGTACAGTATCTAATAACCCTATGTATTTTGTTCTCGGCACTGGAAATATTGTAAGAGGGTTTTCTCATTATGTTATGAGAGCTGACTACCTGCCTCCAAGAAAAAGCATATTTAAAAGAGCAAAGGAAAAACTGACAGAAAAGCTCAAAGAAGCTGCAGAAAACTCCAAAGGAGGATTAGTCCCAAAACCGCAGCCTTCAAGTTTTATGGCTTATAAAAAATCAGATATCTGAATTAAAATCCTGACAAATATCTCTATACTCGCACCACTTGCATAACACGCTCTTTTTTGCAGGGAAATCTGTTGTTGATTTTATTCTTTTAATCAGCTCTATAGTGTCTTTTTTCAGTTGTTCCAGCTGCTCATCTGTTCTTCTTGAGCAGATTTTCCTGTTATATGCCAGATAATGCCACACAAGACAGACATTTTTATCTCTCCCGTAAAGGTTTTTAACTGCTATTGCATAAAGCGCAAGCTGCCTGTCATTGTCAATCTTCTCCCTGTATGGCAATGAGTTGGATGTTTTATAATCATGAATTTCATACTCATCAGTTTCTTTATTGTATGATAACCTGTCAATGAAACCCTGAATTTTATATTTTCCTTCCTCATCAAGAGCTATTGTAACTTTTTTCTCAACTTCAATAGTGTTGTCATTGAACGGCTTGTTTTTAAGATAATAATCAATAAGAAACTTAACTCCTTTATTGAAGTAGTCTTTTTCTGTAAGAGAGTTGTCTGCAATTGCCAAGTCAGGATTCTTTTTTTTGTTCCACTCTTTTGAGTAGTGTTCTATAAGCTCCTCTACAGAAGGTATCTTTCCGTTTTTTACCTGAATATAAAGCCATTCCAGGCTGCTATGCACGCTTCCCCCTAAGTGTGATTCAATTGAGAAAATCCTTGGAGGGATTTTGTCAATATACCTGAACTTGTATTTAAGAGGACACTGCTCAAATGTGCTAAGCCTTGAATGAGAAAAAATCCCCATGAAGACTAAAAACAAAATTGGTTTATAAAATTAATCTGAATTAAGAAATATTTTTAAATAAAATCCTTCTTTTTAGAGTATGGCTAAAAAGAAAGCATCCCCAAAATCCTCAAAAAAAGGTATTGAGACAAAAAACAAAAACCCTATAAATCAAGAAGAGGGTTTTAAATTCAATTTACTGAGTTTAGGAGTTGCAGGTGGAGTTATTGGAGGATTGTTTGTGCTATTTGCCTCATTATCAGCACTAATGAACGCTGCTCCAACATTTGTTTCAATTATTAAAGAAATCTACGGTCCTTTTGGATATGCTCCTGAAAACATCTTAAAGTCAGTTCTTGGAATAATTTATGGGTTTATAGACGGCTTTATTGTAGCTGTAATATTCGGATGGATTTACAACAAGATTTCGCATATATAGATTTATTAATATTTCTATAAGAAATCCAGTAGTATGAATATCCTCAGTTATATGCTCGCGACCTTTTATCAATGTCTGCTATAAGAATCAGGTTTTGATTATAAAAAACAGTATATGTAATACGATACTCTCCAACCCTTACTCTAAACGCCCTATATTTCTTTCCAATCACTCTCTTAACATCTGAAGGAAATGGTTCTGATGACAATGACTTAATCTTTTTCATCAACCTCTCGTATAAATTTCTATCACATCTTTTAAGAAATCTCTTAGCAGAATTGCTTAATTCTATTCTAAGCATTTTTCATTTCTTTCTCAAAATCTTCAAGAGAAGTAGTTTTACCCTCTTTTAATTCCTGTAAACTCTCTTCAAATGTTTCTTCTTCCTCTTTTGTCATAATTGTATCTATGTCTATCAGGTGTTCTTTAATAAAATCCAATTCTGATTTTATAATATCTAATCTTCTGAGTATTTCATTTTCTGCTGTCATAACTAAAATATCTTTTTCATGCTTATATACCTTTCGCAATTCAGAAGATTTCTATTTTAATTCTCTTTCCAGGAGAATATGTTAAGAACTATCAAGCAAAACATCTAATGCAACTTTATAGAGAATTTCTAAACCTTTTTTTGTTTTTTTGAAGTGAAATGCTGGTTTCCATTCAAGCTCAGCAAGGGAATCGCTTATTGTAAAGATTGCTCCAAGTTCCACGCCTCTGTATTGAGCAACACTAAACAAAGCGGCAGCCTCCATCTCAACAGTTGCAACGCCTTCTTTTTGATATTTCTTTGCCTCAGCAACAGTCTCTCTGTATGGAGCATCAATTGTCCAACTTGTCCCAACAAAATATTTTTGTTTAAATCTATCTAAAGAGTTCTTTATTTTGTCAGTAATCTCTTTGGAAGCATAAGCATACTTAGAATGCTTTAAATAATGATGAGAGGTCCCTTCATCCCTGATTGCTTTCTCACATACCATTATGCTGCCTATTTTAATATCCTTTTGCAGAGTTCCTGCTGTTCCTATTGAGATAAATCTCTTCACTCCAAAAGCAATTAACTCTTCTAATAATACAACAGCAACAGGAGCGCCTATTCCAAATTTCCCAATAACTGCTACTCTACCTTTTGTTTCATCAAGGAGATGCATTTCTCCGCTAAATCCTTCTACTTTAGTAGTCTTGTGATTATCTAAAATATGCTCCATCAAACTGCTTTGATAACAGAAAATCACTCCGAGAGGAGGCTTGAATTTTGGATATCTTCCTCTCTTTTTTTGATAAGCCATAAACTCTTCTGGAGTAATCATTGAATCCTTTAAGTGTTTGTTTTTAAAGTTCGGAAATGCCATTTAAATAAAACAAGAATGCTCTTTAATAAATATTTCCGAAAAGGTGAAAGAAAATTAACCTAAATTACTCCCTATAACTTCCTATGCCAGCCTTCCTTTCAAGAACCTCTATTCTTTGCTGAAGATGATAAACCTGATTTGACAGGTCTTCAATTTTTGAGGTCATGTCTGCAAGTCTTTTTGCCAGTCTTTTCCTTCTCTCTTCTATGCTTAAATTTTCAGGCTGTTGGTTGTTTTGAGAAGTTTCACTTTTTGAGGATAAGTCAAAAAAACTGAAACTGCTTGCAAGTCCGCTGCTGTCGGAAGTTTGTTGGTTTTGTTGGTTATGAGTGTTTGAAGAGGTCTCAGTAGGAGAGCTGCTTTCAGAAAGCTGTTTTTTTGTCAGGTCAAGGATTTTCCTCTTTTTCCCAAACCATAAAAATCCCATACTATCTAAAAGAGAAAACCATTTATAAAATTTCTTGCAGAACACAACATAAATAATCAATACTTAAAGATGATTTAAGTAAAGAAAAGAAACCTCGGCCTCATGCCGTCTATTATTAAAAATAATCTGAGAATAGAAAATTATTTATAGTTTAATTCCTATCATTTATCAAACAAAATTAAGAAATAAAAAGATAGATAAAAATGAAAAAGCTTGAGAGGAAATTAAAGAAAGAAAGTATCTCTTATGAAAGAGGTAAATCGAGAGAGTTCTTTAAAGAATCTCAAAGACCTGGAGTGTTACCGTTTGGGATCCAGTATTTAGAAAAACCAAAGATAGATCACCCAGGAAAAGTTTATGAATGGAGATGGAAACCATCTGTCCAAGTTTATTTAGGTAATGAAGCAATGTCTTGGCCAGGAACAACTGGGACAGGTCCTAGCGCAAAGGAAGACGAGAGATATGGAGAAAACGGATAAATAAAATCTTTAATATTTTTTATTAATAAGTATATTTAAAAATGAACAATGTTCTCTTAGTGACGACAAAACGTTCGATACATGCCTCAAAGCTAGAAGAAGAATTGTCTTTCTTAGGAACACCTTATTTTAGACTTAATACAGATGAGGTTGGACTAAAGAACTTGCCTCAACTATATCTAGATAGAGATAATATAAGAATCTGGACTAAAGATTGTAAATTGAATTTGTCTCAATTTGAGGTCATATGGTGGGATGAAGTGGTGCCAAATCCAAAGATTTACGAAAACATTCCTTATGGAAAATGGGCTTTTTTAGAAACTCAAAAAGCAAGTGATTGGATATTAAGTAGTCTAGATGCAGTGTATGTCAATGACCCTATAGAGATAATTCGGTCAAGTAATAAAGTAAAACAATTAAAAAAAGCAAGAGATGTTGGCCTTTACATACCTCAGACAACCATAGTTTCTGAATATAAATCGCTTGAAGAATTTCTTGAGCAAGAGACAGTATATAAGCCAATTTCAAGACCAACAAAAGAGAATGTTAATGGCGATTTTGTAATATATACTAATGTAGTAAACAAGGATGAAATAGATCCTAATTCTCTTGATTGTAAACTTTCTCTTTTTCAAAGATATATATCTAAGAAATATGAAATAAGAGCATATGTAATAAATAATGAATGCTTAGCAGCCGAAATTCACAGTCAAGCTAGTGAACGTTCAAAGATAGATTGGAGAAGATATGATATTGCTAATACTCCATATTACCAGCACACTCTTCCTGATGAAATAAGTGAAAAATTAATACGTTTAACAAAATCTTTTAATCTTTACTATTCGGCAATAGATCTTATAAAAACCCCTAGAGATGAGTATGTATTCTTAGAGTTAAACCCACAAGGGATGTGGTTATGGGTGGAAAAGTTAACAGGTTTACAAATTACAAGAAAGTTAGCTACTCTCCTTTCATCTCATAAAACTTTTTGACCCTCTCTATATAATCTTCAATAGGCTCAAGTCCAAATTTCTCTCTCAATATGTTAAGATTATTAATATCTAATACTTCTGGAACTGTAAAATTTCCATTTAGTTGTGTTCCAAATACTTGTTTCTGTTTCATATTTATTAAGATTCTATCTGCCAAAAAAGCTACATCTTGCATAGATTCCTTATCATTCATATCAATATTAGCTATTATCAACAATAAACATTGTAATTGAAACAAAGGGTCATGATCTGAGTGTTGTGCAATTAACCATGCAGCAGAGCAGACATCATCTCCAAATTTCTCTCTTGATGGCCATCCATTCTCTTCTATAAATTCTTTTAGTAAAACAGTATTTTCCTCGAATACTTTTTTTATTAATTTTAGATCCGATGTTCTAATTGCATCCTGATCTCTCTCCTTTGCTTTTAATAGTTTTGAAGCATCCATTAATTAAAAATGTCAATTAAACTTTATATTAATTTCTGTTATTTGCATATTTAAGAATAAAAAATAAATAAAAGGTATTTAAACACTCATAAAGTTTATAGATTAGATAAATTTCTTTTAATAGAATGAAAAAAGAGGTTTTAGCAAAGTCCAGAAACAGGTTGAAAAGAAAACTGAGAAGAAAAATTCAACCACAAGTTATAACTATTATTTTAACAGTCATTGTTATATTATTTTTAGGTTTCTTGTTAAACTGGAAAATCTCTAAAACCTATGACAATCAAAATGAAAACCTTCCAGAAACAGCTGAAACATTCTATAGCTGCAAAACTGACAGTGATTGCATTAAAGTCAGGACTACCTGCTGCCAGTGCAGCATGGGTGGCAATGAAGAATGTCTTTCTGTTGAAGGAGCAAGCTATTATGGGGATAAACTAAAAAAAGAGTGTCAAAACCTGACTCTCTGTCCTGCTGTTTTTAATTGCAAAATAAAATCCTGCAAATGCGTTAAAGGAAGATGTACCAAAGAACTGGAATAAAAAATGTTAATTTTGTATTTGTTATTGCAGCTGCTCTTGCAGTTTACTTAGTATTTAACATATCTTATGTCAGTTCTTTAAACACGTTGGGAATTAAAAAAGCAAGTTTAGAGAAAATTGATTATGAAGTTTTAAAAGAGTTGCAAAAAAACCAGAAAGCGAGAGTTATTGTAAAAATCAAAGACAGCAGTCAGTTAAATAACTCTAGCATGTTAGGAATAGGCAGCAGTTCAGCTAACAGTGTAAAAACAAAAGTTTCAGCTGTTGCAGAAGTAAAAAGAAACTCTGTAATAAGCAAAATAAATCATAAAAAAGTAAAGCACAAGTTTGATTCATCTAATGCTTTTTCTGCAGAACTCACAATAGCTGAAATTGAAACCCTCTTAAACGACCCGAATGTTGAGAGAATTAGTTATGACTATCCTATTGTTCCATTGCTTCAAGATGCAGTGAATATAACAAATGCCAGCCTAATCTGGCAGAGGCAGATAAACCTCACGAACCTTACAGGAGCAGGACAAACAGTATGCGTTATTGATACTGGGGTTAATTACTCTCATCCTGATTTAGGTGGCTGTTCTAATGAAACTTTTCTTGCTGGAAACTGTTCAAAAGTTATTGCTGGTTATGATTTTGGAAGCAATGATCCTGACCCAATGGATGCTGCTGGGTTTGATACTGGTCATGGAACTCATGTTGCTGGAATTGTTGCTGCAAATGGAGGAATTTTTGGTATTGCTAGAGATGCAAACATAATAGCAATGAAAGTCTTTGATGATTCTGGAGGTGGAAGTACTTCAAATATTATTGCTGCAATTGACTGGTGCGTTGGAAATGCATCCTTGTATAACATCTCTGTAATAACTATGAGCTTAGGTTTAACTTACGCTAATGGAACACCTATTTTGTATGATAATTATTGCGATTCAGATTTTCCTGATTTAAATAAAAGTATAAACAGCGCTATTGCAAAAAACATAACTGTAACAATATCTTCAGGAAACGAAGGAAGCACAACAAAAATAGGTGTTCCTGCTTGCATCCAGAATGCAACTCCGATTGCATCATCAACAAAATCTGATG
>WAQV01000037.1 GCA_015520065.1 Candidatus Pacearchaeota archaeon
ACAAACTTTACCCTTAATGGTTATTTAAGAAACTTAATGGGTTCTGCAACCATTAATCTTACAAACACTGCATACAATGTAAGTTTCAATTGGACTCTTCCGGAAGGGTTTACAAATGCTTCAGGGAACCTGAGCAGTTTCTTTGACAACATAACTAATAATGGTTACAACTATAATCCTGTAAACATAACATTCTCTAATCTTGCATCAGCAACAGCAGGAGTTAAAACTTTTTATCTTTATGCTCAAGGATACAATTTGTCAGGAGATTTAATCAGCAATGCTAATAATGAAACTCTTTTTGTACAGTCAGTAAATATAACTTTTTTATGTTATAATGTATCAGACGGAATTTATGTAACCTCTTGCGGAAGCCTTGATGGAGATTATGTTGCATCAAGTACATCCACTTCAACAACCGGAGGAGGTGGCGGAGGAGGAAGCAGTGTAAAGATTGAGTCAGTAGTTTCTTCTGCAGACTACCATATAGTCAGGGGAAAACAAAATGAGATTATAATTCAATTCCAAAACAAAGATTCAAACATAACTCTAAAGAATCTTAAGTTTAGCGTAAAAGGAGAAATTGCCAAATACATAGAGATTTATCCTTCAGAGCTAAGCGAATTAAAACCTCTCCAAGAAATCAACATTACATTAAAGATAACTTCTCCTGCATATATTGAACTTGGAAAACAAGAAATTTTCCTTATTGTTGAGGGTAGCAAAGCAGATAGAAGGTATAAGGAATCCAGAAAAATAACAATACAAATTAATGAAATATCCACTGAAGAGGCAGAGTACTTATTAAACAAGTCTTTAGAGTTAGTTGCTGAATTCAAATCTGAGAATCTTACACTTCCACTTCTTGAAGAAGTTATAAATGAATCCGTTAAAGCTTTCAAAGAATTTGAATATGAAAAAGTTGCTGAAAACTATGAGTTAATTAAAAGCATAGTTACTTCTGCTCTTGATGCAAAGAGGACAATATCTAAGCTTGAAAAGTTGATAAGTCTTGCAGAAGAAAAAGGAATAGATGTTTCTGGTTCTAGACGGATTCTGGCTCTTGCAAAACTCTCTTTAGAAAGAGGTGATTTTGAGGAAGCTTACAAAAGAGCAAAAGAAGCCCAACTGACTTATGCTCTTGAAGTCAAAGGAGAAATAGGAAGGATATCTTATTACATCAAAAATAATCCTAAAGAAGCGTCTTTTGTTATTTTAGCTATAATACTGCTTTCGTTTGGAACTTATAAGTTCAGCAAATACCAGATACTTAAGAACAGAATTAAAAAGCTGAGGGAAGAAGAAAAGATTCTTGATGAGCTGATAAGAGTTGTTCAAAAAGAGTGTTTTGTTGATAAAAAAATGAGCATGGATGAATACAGAGTTGCGATGCAGCAGTATGCTCTTAAGCTAAATAAAGTAATAGAGAAACTTATTGAGCTTGAGATTAAGAGAGCGCATCTTCTTAAGTTCGCAAGAAAAGATAAACAACTGAGAAAAGAACGTCAGAAGATTATTGATATGATTAAGAAGCTTCAGAAAGACTACTTGGAGAAAGGAAAAATAGAATCAAGAATTTATGAGATGAAGCTTGAAAGTTACAATAAAAGAATAAGCGAGATTGATGAAAAGCTTGCAACTCTTGAAGCTAAAAGAGAGTTAAGAAAAAGAAAAGGAATTTTCGGTTTGATAAGATGAGAATAAACAATTGTAAAAAAATGATGCTGTTCGGAATGATTGTGATAGCATTAATTATTGCAAACTCTGTATATGTAAGTGCAGATATCTTAAGTAATGAGTCAGCAAAAGCAAAAGAGGCTATTGACAATGCAATCAAAGCCATTGAAGAAATGCAGGCAAGAAACATATCAATACTAAGGCCAAATGAGTCTTTGCAAAAAGCATTGCAGCTGTATGAAGCGCAGCTTGCACTTGAAAAAAGTGGAAGAAGCGCAAAGTATGACTTAGTAATTAAGTATGCTCTTGAGGTGGTAGATATAAAAGAAAAAGCATTCAAAGCTTATGATGAGCTAATTGTTTTTGAAGAATTTTTTAATTCTACAGCAAAAGAGATAGACCTTTCTGCAGCATACAGCAAAAATCAGGAGATTTTAAAATCATTTAAGGAAGAGAGATATGAAGATACTCTAAAACTAATTGATGAGGGTTACAAGCTTGTCTCTGAGATTGAGGCAAGCCATACGATGGTAAACCTTTTCTATGAAGCTGTTTCTGGAAGAATTAAAAGATTCCTTATAAATAATTGGAAGAACATTCTTGTAGTTTTAGCAGTATTTACAGTTGTTGGGATTATATTCAGAAAGCCAATAAATAAAATAAGAATTAAATTAAAGCTCAATGACTTGATGAGTCAAAAAAAATCCATTGACAGGCTTATAAGAAATTTGCAGCATAAATACTTTGAAACTAAAGAAATATCTGAAAGCGAGTATCATGTTAAGATTACAAAATTCAAGGAAATGCTCAGGGATGTTGAAAGGCAGATATTTATTACAAAAGAGGAATATATGAAGTACTCTAAACCTGCAGTCTCGGAGAAAGTACATACAAAGCCATCAAATAAGAAACGTTCAAAAAGAAAATAATGATTTAAATGTGCTTGTCCAACTCTTTAGGATAGTGGTGCAGTTCCTCTTCCTTAAACCACAACGCAATCTCTCTAAGACCATTCTCTGGACTGTCAGAAGCATGGACTAAGTTCCTCAAAACTCTTTTTTTGCTGTCAGCTATTTTGTAAGATTCAATCATTGCGAAATCCCCTCTTATTGTTCCTGGAGGTGACTGCAGAGGCTCGGTAGTCCCTACAATCTTTCTTGCAATCTCTACAGCGTGAGGTCCCTCAATAGCAATTACTACTACTGGACCCTCTCTCAAGAAATCTACATTCCATTGCTGGATGGTTCTTCCAAACTCCATATGGTCTTTGTACGGAAACTCTCTTCCTTCTTTTTCATAAGAGGATTTTGTCTTTTCAAATACTTTTTTTGCCCATTCTTCATCAAGAATATAATGGTTTCTTGCAAGCTCCTCATCAGCCCATACCATCTTCATACCAATAATCTTTAATCCGACATCTTCAAATCGAGAAATAATCTTTCCTATAAGCCCTCTTACTACTCCATCATGTTTCACAAGTATTAAACTTCTTTCTTTCATGAGAATTCCAGAAAAAAAGGGTTTATAAAATTTTTTCAAGGTTTCTGTAAGGTTCAGTAATATTGAACTCTTTTTTAAAAATCCCTGTTAGATATCCTAAAAAATAGCTTTTTCTCCATTCTGGGAGACTGGAAATTGAAGAGTGATTCAGAAGATAATATGAAACAATACCTTCAAACTTCTTTTTTGAGATTATAGAATCTTTAAGGTGTTTCCTGAGATAGTTTCTTAAAGCTTCCTCTATTTTAAAATATTCCTCTATATCTTTTTGTGCTTTTTCAGAAAGTTTTGTCTCAGGAAGGGCAATATAATCTTTCTCAACTCCAGTATATTCTTTAATGTCTAAAGAATACAAAAGCCGTGAAATGAATGCAGAAACAGCTACTTTTTCTGAAAGAGTTACAGGAGGATTTTTTAGAACTGCTTTTTTTAAAAGAAGTCTTTCAACAATGTTAAAGCATTCCTCTTCTGGAAGCTCCTTTCTTGATAAAATTCTTTCTGTTATTCTCTTAATCTTCTCTATCTTTTCCTCAAGCATACCTGCATTAACTAAACTATCTTTAAAAGGCTTATGCATCATTTATCATAAATTGTTTAGAGAAGGAATTAAATAAAATATAAAAATGCTCGCTCTTTAAGATTTCAATGGCACTAGATGCTGGAAACAGAAATGTAAGAATCGGGTTGGAAATTCATGGTTATCTCTTAACAAAAGAGAAACTTTTCTGCAGATGCAAAGCAGAACACAGTCTTAAAGAGTCTGCTCCAAATACTAATGTCTGCCCTATATGCACTGCGCAGCCAGGAGCAAAACCTATGCTTCCAAACAAAGAGGCAATAGACAAAGTCTTGCAGGCTGCATTAATTTTGAGATGCAATATCAATAAAAGACTCGCATGGCAGAGAAAACATTACGACTGGCCTGACCTGCCTAAAGGATACCAAAACACTCTTTCAGGAACTTATGCGTTTCCTGTAGGAGAAAACGGAAGATTTTTTGATATTGACATATCTGAGTGCCATCTGGAAGAAGATCCTGCAGCATGGAATCCAAAAACAGGAGAGATAAACTACAACAAATCAGGAATACCTTTAATAGAGATTGTTACTGAGCCTGATTTCAAAAGTTCTGAGCAAGTGATTGAATGGTTAAAACAGTTAATCACAACACTTGCTTACATAAAAGTTATTGACAAGAAACTTGGGATTAAAGCAGATGTCAATGTTTCAGTCGGAAATGGAGCAAGGGTTGAGATAAAAAACATAAACAGTCTGAAGAACATAAAGGATGCTATTGAGTATGAGATACAAAGGCAGAAAAAACACTCAGAAGCTCCCGTAAGGCAGGAAACGAGAATGTTTGATGAATTCAGGAGAATTACTGTAAGAATGCGTGAAAAAGAGCATGCAGAAGATTACAGGTTTATATCAGACCCTGACTTGCCTCTGATAAAAATTGATGATAAAAGAATAGAATTTATAAAATCGCATCTTCCTGAGACTCCTTTTGAGAAACTTAAAGCTCTATTAGACAAACATAAAATAGACAGAAAATCTGCAGAGATAATTACAAAAAGACTTGAGTTTGTTGATTTCTTTGAAAAAGTTATAGAGAAAATAAACCCTAAACTTGCCTCGCGATGGATAACTGTTGAGCTTTTAGGAGTGTTGAATTACAATAAAAAAGAGCTGGATGACCCTGAAATAGACATTAAACCAGAACATTTTATTGAGCTTTTAGAGCTTGTTGAAAAAAAAGAACTCACAGAGCTTAAGGCAAAAGAGATTTTAAGAAAGTTTATTCCATGCTCTTTCTCGCCAAAAAAGGAGGTTGAGAAATATAAGAAAATATCTGACAAAGAGGAAATAGAAAAACTCGTAGATATTGCAATTAAAAACAACCCTAAGGCAGTTGCTGACTTCAAAGCAGGAAAAAAAGAATCTTTGAACTTTCTAATAGGTCAGGTAATGAGAGCCTCAGATAAAAGAGCTGATTTTAAGATTGTTAAAGAGATTTTTGAAGAGAAGCTTGAGGATTAAAAAAGAAGATTTTTCAATTCAATTATTATCCCTATGAAAAAGATTATGCTTAAAACTCCTAGAACAAGCCAGTTTGCAGGAAGGCTGTAAGGAGGTTTTCTGTTGCCATTCTTTTTTGCTTTTAACACCATTAATAAAATCAAAACAGCAGTAAGGCCTCCAGAAACAACTCCTCCTATTGAAAGAATCTTTGTGAAGGAGAAAAACTCAAAAGATTCTATAAAAACAAATATAATCAGAGGAATAACTGCTGTAAAAAACCATGCCTCTTTTTTCCTGAATCTTTCATCATACATGAAGTTTTCTATCAGAGCATTTCCCAGTGCAAGGTAGGAAGTAAACATTGTTAAAATTCCTAAAAAAACAAAGATTTTTCCTAATGCTAAGGTTGCTATCTCAGGAGTTTCCTGTCCTTTCACTCCTACTACAACAAAGGAAAACAAGATATAGAAAATAACGCATACAGTCATTCCTGTTAAAATAGTTTTTTTCATAAGATGTTTATCATTCTTAAGAATAATATTGACTTCTGGAACTGAATTGTACGACATTAAAGCAAAAAGAACAACTCCAAATGGTAGGAAGATGAATTGAGGATTAAAAGTGTATAAATTTTCTGAGCTTATATCTTTTGCAAATATTAGAATGATTGCTGCTAGAAGAATGAGAATTGCCAATACCCCTATTTTCTCAAATTTTTTTAGCGCTCTAATGCCTCTCCATAAAATTGCTGACATAAATGCTCCAAAAAGAATCCCAAAAAGCAAAAAGTGAGATGTATTCTGGAAAAGTAAAAAACTTATGCTTTCTCCAATTCCTAGAGTGTAGGCTATAATTGCAGAATACACTCCAAAGATTATTGCAAATTCTAAGGCAATTTTTCCTTTCTTTCCGAGGTATTTTCTTGCATATCCTGCTATTTGGTGTTCTCCGTTAGTTCTTAAAACAATCTCTCCATAATACAAGTTAACAATAGTCATAATAACTCCTAAAAGAAGGATATATGCTACTCCGACAAAAAACCCGCTTTTAGCTGCAACATATGGAATTCCTAAGACTCCTGCCCCAATTGCTGTTCCTATTAATACAGAAACAGCTGTCAAAAACCTCTTTTTGTCAGTGTCCATAATCTAAAATGAAAATGAGGTTATAAAAAAGTTTTTGACCATGATGGAGATTATCTGTTATTCTCTATTAGTTTTTTTAGAACATTGAAGGACCTTGATGCATCCTCCTCACGCACAATAAAAGTCATTTCTGTAGTTGTAGAAACAATGTCTATTATATTAATATTTTCCCAGTTTAACGCTCTTGTTACTATATAGAACAACCCGATAGTTTCAATACTCTCTATAGGCACATTAATTGTAAGGCTGCTTAAATTTTTTATAACAATCTTTATGGATTTTTTTGGAAACAATTCAGTAATCTTTTTTTCAAACCTTTCATTAGTTATAATCATAATTTCGTGGAGTCCCTGAGTTATTGTTAGAAAATCTCCTTTCTTGTAATCAATAATCTTGTATAATTTTGTTATATGCCTCTGAATGTCCTCTGTTTTATACAATGTAATCTCAACCAAATCAGATCTTACAGTAATGTCAGAATTCTTGTCAAACTTTGCTTTTGTTACAAAAGTTTTTTCAAGCTTTTCGCTTAGCCTTCTTATAGCCATATTCACAGCAGAGAATTTTACTTTTTTCTTCAATTCTTTTTCTATCTGCGGTCTTAGCTCTTCAGCAAGAGCTGCATTATTAACAATCCCTCTGCTTAATGCCTCCTGCAAAAAAGGCTTCTGCTCAATGATTTTCTCAACTAAATGCGCTATTGTTACCATTTTGTTAATTATTTTACATAAAGTAAATAAAGTTTTTATATTTTTCTGTTGCAATTAAACCCTAAAAACTTAAAATGAATCCAATAACACTGTTAATCGGAGCAGGAATTTTTGTAACAGCCGGAGATCTCTTTCTGGCTGGATGGGCAAGAGTGAATTACATAGGCTACTTAGTTGCAGGTCTCTTGTTAAATTTAACAGGGATTGTTTTTTACGCATTTAGTTTAAGAGCAGAGATTATAGGAATAGCAACTGCAATATTTTTAGGACTGAACATATTTGCTGTTTCGCTTGGAGCATATTTTCTTTTTGATGAAAGCATTCCTTTAAGAGGAGCTATTGGAATAAGTTTGATAATAATATCTATCATGCTTATGGAGGTATAAAAAATGGGAAGAAGATTTATAGATTTTTTAATATTTGATGATGCAAGACATACATTATGCGAGAATATAAGAAACGCACCATACAGGAACCACCATCTAATAGAGATTCCGAATTCTATAGAAGATGTAGTTAGGGAGATAGATTTTGTAAGAATAAGGATAACTGAGATGCTGCAAAGAGAAAATCATAATGAATTAAAGATAGCAGATTTAAGAAGCCAACTGCAGGACAGAATGTATTTGAAGGTTTCAGCAGAATACCTCTTAACTACAGGAATAAGAGAGATTAAGGTGTTTGATGTAAGTTCAGCAGGACTTGTGAGAGCTTTTAGATATTGCCTGAATGACTCTCTAACTGAGTATGAAAAGATTGAAAGTGGCGGAACTATAGGGAGCATTGAAGGTTTTGAAAATAACCCTGACTGCATAATAATGCAAGAGGAATATTTAGCAGAAAATAAGGACGGACTTATAAGATACCTAAATAGAATTAGAGATGATGACTCAATTATAAGAATTTATGTAGGAAACAGTTATATGGGAACAGATCGTTCTGAAAGAAAATTTAGGAGTTTTGAGGAAAATTACGGATTTAGATATGGAGGATTATTGCCTATTCGTGCTTATTTTATAGAGTTAGGAAAACGTCTCTCTATTAACGATTTTCATTAAACGGACTCGGGAGGATTCGAACCTCCACTTTTCGGGCCGAAACCGAACGGTCTATCCATTAGCCTACGAGTCCATTTAGAGTTAAAAAGTATAATAAATACTCATTACAGAGGATTAAAATATCTTTCTCTTTTAATAAATTCATTAAGAAAGAAAAACAGCAGGATAATTTTTATATATGGTTGTTTCTATTGAAAGGTATGCAGCCAGCAATACCTATTAAACCAGTGAGACCCTTAAGACCTATAAAGCCAGTAAAAACAAAAAAAGAGGGTATTGAGATAAAGCCTCATCATAAGATTATTATTGGAAGTTTCAGCACAATTGTAATTATATTTATGATAGTTAACGGAGCTTTGATGTATGCTCTTTTTGTAAAACAAAAAATGGATTATAATGAACTGTCTTCTGCAATAAAAGAAACTCAAAATAACATAAATACTCTCTCGGAAAATCTAATAGAGACAAGGAAAACTTTAGAGCAGACCATTGAGTCTTTAGATGTAAAGATAGGAAACATAGGGGAAGAATTTAATTTGTTAAAAGCCTCTGCAGGAGAGGACTTTTCAGGCATCATTAATGAAGCAATAAAGTCGGTAGTTACCATTAAAACAGATGTAGGGCAAGGCACAGGGTTTATAGTGCATGAGGATGGGTATATTGTAACTAATGCTCATGTTCTTGTTGGAGGAAGAGAGGTAAGGGCAATAACTTATGACCAAAAAGAGCTTAAGGCAGAGTTTATAGGGTACAATAATGATTTAGATTTGGCGTTGCTTAAAATCCCTGGAAAATATAAACCTCTTGAGTTGGCAGATTCAAACAAAGTCCAGATAGGTGAGAAAGTTATTGCAATAGGTAATCCTCTTGGATTACAGTTTTCTGTCTCACAGGGAATTGTTTCTGGAATTCACAGGCCCGGACTGAATGAAATAAATGCTTATATTCAGACTGATGCTGCTTTAAATCCTGGAAACTCAGGAGGCCCTTTAATAAACAAGGAAGGAAAAGTAATAGGGATAAATAATTTTAAGATAGGTGGAGGAGAGAATTTAGGGTTTGCTCTGGAATCAAATTACATAAAAAGGTATGTAAACAGGATAGCAAAAACAACTTTGAATCAGACACTCATCTAAATCTCAAAAACATTTTAAACCCTGATTTTTTATAACTTTAATGAAAAAAGAAAAAAAAGGCCAGTCTGAAAAAGGTCTTACAGTTAAAAAAGAAGAAAACTTTAGCGAGTGGTATTCTGAAATAGTTAAGATAGCAGAGCTTGCTGATTTAAGATATAATGTTAAAGGGTTTATTGTGTTTCAACCATGGAGTGTTTTGGTTATGGAGAAGATGTATAAACATTTAGAGAGAGTTTTACAAAAAAAAGGCCATAAGCCTTACTGGTTTCCTACTGTAATACCAGAAAAAAACCTTTTGAAGGAAAGCGAGCATATTGAGGGATTTTCTCCCGAGGTATTTTGGGTTACTCAGGCAGGAGACAATGAGCTGGAAGAGAAGCTGGCTTTAAGGCCTACAAGTGAGACTGCATTTTATCAGATGTTCAGCTTATGGATAAGAAGTTATAAAGACTTGCCGTTTAAAACCTATCAAAGAGCTAATGTTTTTAGATACGAAACAAAAGCAACAAGGCCTTTTTTAAGAAGCAGAGAGTTTTACTGGATAGAAGCTCATTGTGCTCATAGGACTTTAGAAGATGCTGAGGCTCAAGTCAGGGAAGACATGGAAACAACAAAAGAAGTTCTTCATGACATTTTTGGGCTGCCTTTTATTTTTTTTGAAAGGCCTTCATGGGACAAGTTTCACGGGGCTCACAGGACATTTGCAGCAGATGTATTGAATCCTGATGGCAGAGTTGTGCAACAACCATCAACTCATCTCTTGTCTAAAAAGTTCTCAGAAGCTTTTGATGTTAAATTTAAAGATAAAGATGGAAAAGAAAAGCACGCTTATATAACATGTTATGGTCCTGCAGTATCGCGAATTTTTGCAAGCATAGTAATAATCCATGGAGATGACAAAGGCTTAAAGTTTCCTTGGCAGATAGCTCCTTTGCATGTAGCAATAGTCCCAATAGGCAATGACGAGAAGGTTATTAAGAAAGCAAACGAAATAAAAGAAAAACTTTCAGAGATAAAAGAGGTTGATTTGATTGGCTCTGAGTTGAGTGTTGAAATTGATGTTAGTGAAAAAACTCCTGGTGAGAAATTCAATTACTGGGAGATGAAAGGAGTTCCTATAAGAATTGACCTTGGATTAAAGGAGATTGAGGAAGGCCGTATAACTGTTTTCAGAAGAGATATTGGTAAAAAGGAAACAATAAATGAAAAGGACTTGATTAAGTATGTCAATAAAGTAAAAACAGAGTCTGGAAATAACTTAATTAAGGAAGCTGATAAAGTTTTTAATAAAAGAATTGCAGACACAAAAAACATAGATGAGATAAAAAAAGCTATCAATAGCGGAATGATAGCAAGATGTGATTTCTGTTCAGTTGGAAACGAAGGCATTAGTTGCGCGGAAGTTGTTGAAAAGCAGGCAGGAGCAAAAGTGCGTGGGAAAAAGTTAATTCCTGAAAAACCATCTACAGGAAAGTGCGCTATTTGCGGTAAAGCTGCGAAAGAGGTAGTGTATATTGCAAAAGATTATTAAAAGAGAGCTTTAAGTCTATGGAAGCCGGGCTAAAACCAGGCATGCTTTTCTTTTTTAACATTCTAATTTTCTGAAAGGTTTAAAAGGCTTAACACTCTGTCCAGTTCTGTCTCCATTTCTAGAGTTCTCTCCATAAGGTAGTTAAGCTGGTTAAGCTCTTCTCTAACCAGTGCTTCATCTGTCTGAAGTTTTGTCAGGCATCCCATTTTCATACATGGAAGCCCTAACAGGTCTGAATTATCAGAGAAGAAACACCACCCTTCATTTAATCCAGACCTATATGGGCCTGAATTAAATCAAAGGTGATTTAATTAGAGCATAGACTAAGGCGCAACCATTCAGAGTTGCGAAACTTAGTCCTGCTTTCATGCCTTAAAGCAGGCTGCAGCCATTTTTATATTTTTCTATTTCAAACTGCCACTCAAGAGAAATAAAAAACTATTTACTTCCCCAAAGAAATCCAATAACGCTTGCTATCACAGTTATAAATGCCAGACTTGTTAAAAACAGAACGCTTGTTGAGTCAACTGAAGAATATTTAGTAGTAATTCTAAATATGCTTGTAGTTATCCAAATTCCAACAATTCCCACAATAACGCTCAGTATTTTTACAAAAACTCCATACCATCCTTTTTGAAATATTGTGAAAGAATCATTTTCAAATATAAGTCTCCCAACAATAAATCCTGTAATTATTCCAATTAAAGTTATCCAGTTTGGTAGGTTGCTGCTACCTGAAGAAGAGATGCCGTTCGCTGCCACAAATCCAACAAAACCTAAAAACGCTGCAAGAAGAGTGCTTTTTGGTTTTTTTCTAAGACCTACAAAAAACAGCAAAACTCCAATACTAATTAACCCGAACATAAGGTAAATTGCTATTGCAATCATATCTCCTATAGGGTCTGCAAACGACATATTATTTAATGTAAAAGAAGGTATTTAAAGCTTACAGTCCTAGCTTTTCAATAAAACCTTCTCTGTTGAAAGGCTCTAAATCATCATAACCCTGACCTATGCCAAGATAGAGGATTGGTTTTTTTGTTATATAGCCAACACTCAAAGCAGTGCCTCCTTTTTCATCCACATCTGCTTTTGTCAATATGATGCCATCAATTCCTATGCTTTCATTAAAGCTCTTTGCCTGTTCTACTGAATCATTGCCTGTTATGCTTTCTCCTATGAAAATTTTTGCATCTGGCTGGCACACTCTTGCAATCTTTTCCATCTCTTTAAGAAGATTTTTTGCTGTATGCATCCTTCCTGCAGTGTCAATAAGAACGCAGTCAATAAAATGTTTTTTTGCATAGTTTATTGCATCAAATCCTACTGCTGCAGGGTCTGCGCCATACTGTTGAGAGATAACCTTAACTCCTAACTTTTCTCCGTGCTGTTTAAGCTGCTCTATTGATGCTGCCCTGAAAGTGTCTGCAGCAGCAATTACGCATGAAAGGCTGTTTTTTTGCAATAAGTGAGCAATTTTTGCGAGAGTTGTTGTTTTCCCGCTGCCATTAACTCCGCAAAAAAGAATAACATAAGGTTCGTTTTTTGACTTTTTTTCTTTCACTTTCTCTACCAAATCAAAAGGCTCAACCAAAACATCTTCTATGCTTTCTTTTAGAGAAGCTTTAATTGCGTTTTCAAGCTCTTTTTTCTGAAACTCTTTTCCTAAAAGTTTTTCTTTGAGCTGAGAAAGTATTTTATCAACAACATCAAAAGCAACATTATTTTCCAAAAGAAGAATTTCCAATTCTTCAGCATAACTATCAAAATCTTTTTCTGAGATAGTAGTTTTACTTACTCTTTCCTTTATCCTTCCAAAGATGCTTTTTTTCTCCTCTTCTTTATCTTGCTGAAGTTCGGCTTCAGTGCTTTCTTTTTCTGACTCTTCTAAATCTTCTAAAATATCCTCCTGCTTTTCTTCTGCAGTTTCTTGCCTTTTTTCAGTTTGCTCCTCTTTTTCTTCTACAACCTCTTCTTCCGGCTTCTTTTCAGCAGCTTTCTTTTCTGATTTCTTTGCTTTTTTGCTTTTTTTCTCTTTTTTAGATTTTGCTGCTTTCTTGGTTTCCTTTTCCTTTTTTTTCTCAGTCTTAGTTTTATCCTTGTCTTCCTCAGTTTCTTCTTCTGCCTCTGCTTTGGCAAATTTCTTTGTCCAGTTGCTTATCTTCTCTTTAAGTAGCTTGAACATTTTCAAAAC
>WAQV01000038.1 GCA_015520065.1 Candidatus Pacearchaeota archaeon
GTTCTTAATACTTCTTTTTATTTTGATTATATCCGAAACATGGAAACTTATGAAAGAAGAATAGTTTTCTCGCCTTGATTCTTGTTCTTTATGTATCGCATTCGCTCAGACGCAATCTGCCAAAACTTCGCCTAATAGTATATGTTAGTTTCAATTTGAGAACTCTCGCAAGAACCGCATGCGTTGCTTCGCAACTTTATACTAAAATTCTTAATTTAGAATATGCATTTTTCAATTGCTCTTTAGGAACTTCCTGTTCAATCATCTCTGGCTGTTGACTATCAGTCTCAACTAATCCAAAAACATAGTTTCTTTCATTTCGATTTCCAAGAATTAAATGATTAAATTCTACATTATTCAGTCTTACTGCAAGAGTCTGTTCTAGCCTCCCTCTTTGACTTTGATAACTCTCTATCAATTCATTTGTACGAACTCTTGCATTAACAATTGGAACGCCTGAAATATAAACATTTTCAGCAGTTTGTATGACTCTGCCTAATTCATCATTACCAATCAAAACTCTATCAGATTTCTCAGGAGAGACCTCATGATGATTGACTAAATATTCTCTTGTGGATTTTAGAAATTTCGCTAATTCTGGTTGAGACGAATTGAGTTTTGATAAGAGTGCGCTATATCCGTCAGGCAATTCTCCTTTAGATGCTACAGCATAAAAAATGCCTACTCCTCTCACTGCAGAATGCACATTTCTTAACAATTTTACTTTATCTCCTTCATTCCCTTTATCTGAGAAATATCTATTCATAGCTGAACTTAATTGATTTCCAATTCCCTGAATAATATAATGAAAAGTATCTTCCGTAGGACCTATAACTAAACCTTTTCCTGACAACTCTTTTAGACTTTCTATAAACCCGTTAGGGTCATAAACAACCTTGCCGTTAAGCACAGCATTCATAATAAAAGGATTACCATTTACAAAATCCTTAACAAACTTGTTTGGATGATTATAGAAATATTCAAATCCAAGGTCATTGGATGTTTCTCGTATTCGTTCTTTAGATACTACAACCATATCCAAATCAGATACGCCTGGAATATAATCCTCATATCGAATAGAGCTGCCAAATCTAATTATGGCAATAGGATTTTGCTCAATTATTTTTGCAACCAACCCTTTTGCTTTAGCATTAAATTCTTCAAAGTCCATCTTAATAGTTGATAAAAACCATGGTTTATAAATTTTTCTATTATTTACCACCAGGAAGTGACAGAAAGAAATGACCTGCACAAGTCAATTAATATCACCTAAGAAATCTGTTCTTGAGAAAATTTACCAATGATATGTTTGTTCAATAAATCTTAAATCCTTATTAATATATTTTCTCATGGCTTTGCTAATTCCCTCAATATCTCTTTTTTCCTGCTCTGAGAATAGAGGAAGAACCTCTCTTTGTACTCTTGTTACTACATCATGTGATAATGAGAAAGTTGACTCTAAGATTCCTGGGGGAAAGATACTTCTAAACCCTTTAAGATGAGAGTATAATTCTGTAGTTGAATGAGGTCTATCCACTCCAGTAGCGTCTGCATAATAATGTTCGCATAGCTTGGTTATGGCTTCTCTGACTTTATAAGTCAATCTCCCGTCTGAGTGAGCTTTCATTTCCTCTTTAAAATATTTGCTCAATTCTTCTTCAAAAACATCTCTGTCAAACCTGTACTTCTGATAATCAATTTGTCCGGCATTTCCGCCTACATATTCAATTGTCCCATTAACAACTTCACTTAGAATAAACTCTTTGATTGTTGGAAGCCTATAACTGTCTTCGCACACTGACAATATAAGAAGAGCATCTAAAAGATTTTTCCTGTAATTCCATTCCTCTCTGTCTTTATTAAGATCACGCACTTTACTCATTGTATATCAAAAGCTTCTGAGATTTAAAATATTTGCTGTCTTTGAGCAGAACATTTAAATAAATCTAAACAGTGTTTATGACATGGAAAATAAAGACCATCCTTGGGTAGGAGTTGATGCAATTATTCTCAATGAAGACAAAACCAAGATTCTTCTTGTTAAGAGAGGCTCTGACACATATCATTGAATGTGGGCGCTTGTCTCTGGAAAAGTAGACTGGGGAGAAGAAATTAAGGAAGCTGTTATTCGTGAAGTGAAAGAATAAACAAATCTCGATGTTGAAGTTGTAAGGTTTGTCGGAAGATATTATGACAAAAGAGGAAGGCATCCTACAAAAACAATAATCTGCTTGCCTCATATTTGCAAAGTGATTGGGGGAGAGCTTAAAGCCGGAGATGATGCTCTGGATGCAAAGTGGTTTGATTTAGAAGAAGTAAAAAACATGGAGCTTGCTTTTGACCATAAACAAATGCTTATTGATGAAAATCTGATTTAATGCTTTGATTAAGGTGCAACATTGCACCTTTTATCAATAAGGCTTCGGCAGTCCCAAAGAAGTAAGAGCCTTGTAAATTATGGGGGCTTTCTCTTCAAGAGACCACATAAAGAATTTATACTTGAATTTAAGAATCTCTTTATCAGCGTAAAATTTTATCTTATCTATAAGACCCCCTTTAGGAAAAGGAGTGGATAATACCTTTGTTCTCTGTTTTTCGTATTTTTTCTGAATCTTGGATAAACCCTTCTCAATTTCCAGCTGGAGAACAGCATGGCCAGGTTCATTGCAGGAGTATCTATTGACACGGTCATCAATTGACATAAAAGAAAAAAGATTAATTGTTATATAAATCTTATCGTTTACTTTAGCAAGTCATATAGAGCAACTTGAGCACTTCCAGTTACTTGTTGAGTTGTTGAAACATAGTGTGCAGGTCCATAACATCCCAGTGTTCTGCAAGCTTGTTATCCTCTATTCTGTATATATCAATTGCATTGAAATCTATTCTCTGTCCTTTTGCTTTGATTCCGTTCCAGTCATTTCTCATAGTCCCGTAAAATCTTCCATAAACAACAACTCTGTCACCTTCAGATATAATCTGAAATATTTCGTATTTCAGATCCGGAAATGCATTAATGAATTCTTTAAAGAACTCTGTAAATCCTTTTGCTCCCTGTTTGACTAATGGGTTATGTTGGATATAACTATCCTTCCAAAATCTTGGAACTGCCTCCAGATTGTGCTTATTAAAAACTTCATTTAAAGCAGTTTTTACAATCTCTTTTTTTCCAACCATTTTTCGTCCTCCGCGATTTACTTTGTAAAGTAGGTAAAAATAGTAAACTATATAAACTTTTTCTAACTTCCTATAAAGCTGATTACCTGAAAGTTACCTTTAACATAAAATGGATGCCAGAAATATTAATAAAACTCAATGTCCTTATGAGAAAGCTATTAGGATAATAGGAAACAAGTGGAGTTTGTTAATTCTTAAAGAGTTTTGCTTGTCTCAAAAAAAGATAAGGTTTAATGAACTGCTAAAGGCTCTTAAGCCAATAAGCTCCAAAACCCTTTCATCAAAATTAAAAGAGATGATCAGTTATGAGATAATAAAGAAAGAGATAACTTCTACTATGCCTGTTGTTGCATTTTACTCTCTGACAGAGAAAGGAGCAGAACTTTCTAAAGTGTTAGATTCCATGGCAGAATGGAGTTCCAAGTGGAGCAAATAAATATCTCTGTAAGAAATATATCTAATAAAATTAGAGAGAAAAACAAAAAAATTAGAGGCTGAGAAGCCGGATGTTTGTGTCGCTGGTTGCAAAATTCTTTGCAACAATCACTTTTATTCCTGCATTTTCTGACGCCTTTATTATTGCTCCAGTAACAATTCCATCGATTACTGCTGCAAACGGCCTTTTCCTTATTCTCTTAATAGAGCTGCTGAAAGTTTTCGTTGAAACTTTGCCTATCTCCTCTAAAGAGGAGTCTAAGAGAACTGCTTTGCCGGTTCCTTTCACTTTAGAAAGGACCTCTCCAAGCTTTTCTTTTTCTTCTTCACCAAGCTCAACTTCCTCACTAACTTCTCTGCTGCTCTCTTTTGACTCCCTCTTTCTCAGAGGAGCTCTTTTTTCCTTTGCAAGGTACTCTTCTACAGGAATTTTCTTCCTTAAATTCATTAAAATTTCTTTTCCTGTAAGCTCTTCAACTTCTTTGCCAGCTGGAGCCATTGCAATGTACTTTACCTCAGCATTGTCAAGCACATTTTTTATAATGAGCTTTCCTCCTCTGTCTCCATCTACAAACAGAGTAAGCTCCTTCTCTTTTCCAAGTTCCTTAATTGAGTCAGGAAGCTTTGTTCCGTTCATAGCTATCACATTATTGACTCCGCTTCTCAGAAGGTTGATGACATCAGCACGCCCCTCAACAACAATAACTTCATCCCCTGACAAGTCACCGCAAGGAAGCTTCTCAGGGCCGTACTCTTTAATCTCTGCTATTCTTGCAGCTTCTTTTATCTCTTTAGATATCTCTCTTGAATCAGCAGCTCCTTCAATCTTTCTCATTAGTTCTTTTGCCCTGTCAAGGATGTACTTTCTTTTGTTGCCTCTTACATCTTCTATCTTCTCAACCTCTATCTGGGCGTCAGTTGGGCCGATTCTTTCAATAGTCTCTATTGCTGCTGCTATTAAAGTAGTCTCTGACTGGTCAAGAGCTGTCGGGATTCTGATAGTTCCTGTAGTTCTCTTGTCTGTTCTCTCAAGGTCAACCTCAATTCTTCCTATTTTTCCTTCCTTTTGCAACTCTCTCATCTCTAGCTCAGCTCCCAAAAGCCCTTCTGTCTGTCCAAAGATAGCTCCAATTACATCCGGCTTCTCTAAAGCCCCTTCTGCAGTAAAGCTGGCATGTATCATGTATTTTATTGATACAGGACTTATTTTTGCCATTTTTTCTCTTTCCAAGTTTAATTCTGGTTTTACAGAAAACAAAGTTTTCTGTTAATTTGCAATAGAAAAATATCTTTAGCATTAGGAGTAATTACTCTCCCTACTCTACTCTTTATTAAAGTGCAATTCCTAATGAAGAGTGAGTGTGATGGTGATTGTGATGACTAAAGATATTTTTCTACTATATAAAATATATAGGGTGGCATTTTTAAACTTTACTAATGAAACTGTGCATCTAAACAGAACACTTTTTAAATATTCTTTCTTTTTCACAACTATGTTGTCTGAGAAAATTAAAGCATTGTGGGGCAAATTCTGGTTCTTGCTGTGGGAGGATGACAGCTTCAAAGGGTGGCTGTTTTCAGTAATATTTTTATTTCTGTTTATAAAACTCATTTTTTTTCCTTTTCTAAGCCTTGTTACAGGAACCTCTTTGCCTTTAGCAATAGTTGAGTCTTGCAGCATGTATCATGATGGAAATCTTTTCTCTGATTATGATGAGTGGTGGAAAAGGCACGAAGAGAAATATCTTAAACTCGGGATTGACAAGGATGAGTTCGACAGCTTTCCATTCAGAAAAGGATTTAACAAAGGAGATATAATATTCATTATAGGTGCAAATCCAGAAACTCTGGAGGTAGGAGATGTAATAGTTTTTGATGCTGGAAGAAAAAACCCTATAATTCACAGAATCATAAACATCAGCTCTAAAAGCGGAAAACTCTATTTTTCTACAATAGGAGACAATAATGCGCATCAAATAGCATTTGAAAAAGAAATAAGCGAGGAAAAATTAATGGGAAAAGCAGTATTCAGGATTGCCCCTTACATAGGGTGGATTAAGCTCATATTCTTTGAATCAAAGAAACCTTCTTCAGTAAGAGGATTCTGTTACGAGAGATAAGTGAAAGAAAGGTTTTTAAATAAAATTTCCTAAAGATATGAGTTAAAATGGAATTTTGCCCGAAGTGCGGAGCTATTCTTGTTCAGAAAGTAAAGAACATGGGGTGTGCCAGATGCAACTATTCTTCTAAAGGGAAAATCAAGATTAAGACATCCGAGAAGATTGAAGAAAAGTCAGAGATTCCTTTAGTGTCAAAAAAAGAAACGCAGACTTTCCCAATAGTGAATGAGAAATGCAAGGAGTGCAAAAACGACAGGGCTTATTTCTGGACTATACAGACGCGTTCAGGGGATGAAGCAGAAACCAAATTCTTCAAATGCACTAAGTGCGAGCACACATGGAGGGAATACAAATAATTTCCTATATTCTTTCTGGCAACAACTTTTTTAAACTATTTCTATGATATTAATCTATACTATCTGTTTAAAGGCTCCGTAGCTCAGCCTGGTTAGAGCACCGGACTCTTAATCCTTATGGAGAAATCCGGGTGTCGTGGGTTCAAATCCCACCGGGGCCATTCGCTAATATGAAACATTTTGGATATTTCTCTCTATGAGAAAACTTCAGAGGGGCGGTAGCAATTGGAGGCTAGAATTACTTAATCAGATTTTGAATATTCTCAATAGCATCTGCTACTTCTCTTCCTTTCTTAGTTAGCTGGATTACTTTTATTCGCCCCTTTTTTTCAAAAACAACAAGATTCAGTTCCTCCAGCATCTGCAGAATCTTTACGGCATGGCTGTAAGTGCAATCCACTTCTTTAGCCAACACACTACCGTACCTCATCCTTGAATTCTTTTTAAGAGAAACCAGCATCATCGCCGGCTTTCTCCTGAAAAAGATATCCAAGTTGTCTTTCATTTTAACTTGTGTGTTTTAATGTATATATTCAGAAAGTATGCTCCTTTTAAATCTTTCGAAAAAGATATTTTGAGATGAGAGAGTCTTTGCACGAAGATAAAAGAAAAAACTCAAAACAGTAAACTTTTTAAAAAGAATCTCTGTGTGATAAAAATGCCTAAAGAGCATCTTAGCGAATACCTCGAAGTAATGAGAAAGCTTAGAGAAGAAGGGTCGTTCAAAAAAGAATATAAAACCAGTCTTTTGGATGATGCTTCTGATGCTCTATTCAAATTTCAAAAAAGAATACTCTCTAAGATATGCAACGAGAGGATAGAGCCTCATTACAACAATATACAAACTTATTCTTTTTATAGCGATCTTGTGAGAACAAGAGTAATAAACATTGCAAAAACAAACCCTTCCTTTTTGAACCCAATAAGCAACAATACTCTCGAATCCCAGCTCGACCTTATGGGATACCTTACAAATTACTATGATAATCTTGCAAAAGTGGAACCATCCTTTATCTATAATCTTGCTCTAAAGAGCTTCTCTCTTTTTGACGGATTTTTGTTTAAAGATGAGAAAGGAGAGTTCAAGTTTTTGTTTAACAGGGAAAAACCTTCCGGAAATGCAAGAAAGAGATTTGCAGACAGACTGGAAGAAATAGAAACAATTCTTACAGAGAATTCCTCTTGTTTAGAAGATATAGTATCAAAACTTGAAGCAAACAATTTTAGGGACTATCTTTCTTTAAGGCTTGATACCCATGTTACTCCAAGCAAGCTTCCACTGATTAAGGAATGCGACCTTTCAACTCTTGCAAAATTTGCTTACTCAAACTTAAATGACAAATGCGTTAATAAAAAAGTGTTCTTTCTTGACCCTGTTTCCAGATTTTACTCAGTAGCAGTTAAGAATGTATTGGAAAAGATAAAAACAAGAAGAGATTGCAATGAGGCAGAATGGAAAGAAATTGCTTTAGAGTACATATCCACTCTTAGAAACACTTTGCTTTATCATTCTGACAATGATGATGAGCTTTTTAGCATGCTTTTGGATAATGACTCAAGAGCTGTCAGCTCTCAGGCTGAGGCATTTTAAACACTAAGAAGAGATAACCTTTATTAATTTATTATTCAATATATTTGTATGACAAAAAGAAAAAAACTGAAGATTCTTGCTGCAGGAGACATTCATGGAGACAGAGAGGCAGCGAAAAAGCTTGCTAAGAAAGCAGAAAAAGAAAATGTAGACTTAATTATTCTTGCAGGAGATTTGACTCTTGCTGAAAGCTCAACAAAAGGGATTGTAGGACCTTTTGTAAAAACAAAAAAACCTATCCTGTTGATTCACGGAAACCATGAGTCAATTGCAACAATAGATTTTCTATCAGAGGTTTATCCTAATACAAAAAACCTTCACGGCTACTCTTTTGTTAAGGATGATGTTGGAATTTTTGGATGCGGAGGTGCTGACTTTGGAGCTTCGCCATTAAATGAGAAAGAGTTTTTTGAAACTCTAAGCAAGGCTCATGAGGCTGTTAAAGGGCTAAAGAAAAAGATAATGGTTACTCACATGCATCCGTTCAAATCCAAAGCAGAGTTTTCTGGATTTAAAGGAAGCAAGGGCATAAGAAAGGCATTGGAAAAATTCAAGCCCGATATTTTAATATCTGGGCATATTCATGAGGCAGAAGGTATTGAGGAAAAGATTGGAAACACTAAGGTAATTAATATAGGAAAGAAAGGAAAGATAATTAAGATTTAGTTTTCCCTCTCTGCTTTTCATAATCCTCTCTAATCTCATTAAGAGTGGTTATTTCTGAGAGAGGCTTGTCAGGCCTTAGCGCAGTAAATCTCGGAAACCTTAATGCAAAACCTGAACTGTAGTTAGGAGACTTCTGAATTTCCTGATATGTTACAGAAACAACTATTTTAGGTTTTATTTTTACCTCTCTGCCTTTTTCAGAGATTATGTACGGCTTTAATTTTTCTGTCAGCTCTTCAAAAGAAATTCCGCCGGATTCTGCAGAAGATTTTTCTTTGATCCCTGTTCCTACTTTTCCTACCTCGAGAAACTTCCCTGTTTCAGTGTCAAGGCATGCAAGAATAAAACTTGACAACCATCCAGCCCTTTTTCCTGTGCCATATTCTGCCCCTACAATAACAAGGTCATAGTCTTTTTCCTCTGGCTTTATTTTAAGCATATGCCCTACTCTGCTTCCTGGCTGGTATGCAGCAGAAAGGCTTTTCATCATTACTCCTTCCTGATTGTCTTTGAGTGCTTTTTTATAGAACCTCTCTGCTTCTTTCTCTGAATCAGTGATTATCTGTTTTGAGCATACAATTTTGAATGGTTTGTTCTCAACTATCTTTTTTATTAACTCTGTTCTTTTTTTAAAAGGCTCATCGAGAAGAGATTTTCCGTTATAATATAGAATATCAAAAACATTTACTTCTACAGGAAGCTCTTTTTCTAGCTCTTCAATGTGATACTTTCTTTTAATTCTCTGGCTTATTTCCTGAAACGGTTTGTAACGTTTGGTTTTTCTGTCAAATCCTATTGCTTCTGCATCAAGAATAAATGAATCGCCCTTAACATACTTTTTTACATATTCAACAACTTCTGGAAACTGTTTTGTAACATTTTCTAAACGTCTTGTAAAGAGTTTTACCTCATTGTCAGAGGTTTTATGAATAAGTAGCCTGAATCCATCATATTTGTATTCTATTGCGCAAGGCTTTCCTAATTTTTCAAAACCATCCTTTATTGAGGACACTTTTTGAGCAAGCATTACTTTAATAGGCTTCCCAACCTGAACAGGTATTTTCTCCAGGTCTTTAACCTTGCCTTTTTTAGCTATATCAAAGACAAGAGCAATATCATTTGAACGGTCTATTGCACTTTGTATTTTATCTGCTATCTCTTTTTTCTGTTTTGCGTCTTTAACATCAAAGAATGCAACAGCCATAGCATCTCTTATTGTGCTTTCCTGAATTCCTATTCTTAAATCTCCTATCAGGGTTCTAACAAGGTATAAAGCCTCAATTGGAAGAGCAGATGTTAAAAGTTCTACAATAAACGAAATTTTTTTCTCTATTGTTCCCTTACCTTCCAGTTCAGGAAGTTTTCTTAGATTCTCTAAGACTTTTTGAGTTGTTAAAGGGCTTGTATGAAGAGTTGCCTGCTTTTTTTTCTTTGTGAGTTTTTCTGCTACCTTTCCTAAATCTCCTATCGCTTTCCACTCTTTAACAACATCTTTTTCACTGATTCCTGTTGCTTTTGAGATAGCCTTTATTGCAAGCTGATTGCTTATTCCTATTTTTCTCTCATCATATGCAGGATATATGTCCCCTAAAAGCAGATACAAAACCTCTTTGTCTTCTTGCTTAAGAGTTTTAAGAAAATCTGCAAGTATATCTATTTTCTCAAGGCGCTTTGTTGTGCTGCCAAGAGCCTCATAAATCTCTGCAAGATTTTTATAGAGCATTTTAATAAGTTTTAATCTCCTTCAACATCTTAAAGAAATAAGAGCTATATAAATTATTTGGAGAGTTTTGGATATGATTATAGTTCTTTTATTTTGATGGTAATTTGTGCATCCTTCCCTAAACCAAATGCAGAAGGATTGACTAACACAATACCACTTCCAGAGGAGATCATGCACCTTTCTTTATAAAGTTCTATATTTTTAGCAGCACAATCAGGATAATGAGTGAAAACTTTATCTTCTGTTAAGAGCTTATAATCTTCATTAGAAGGAACTATATAGATATCAATAGGTTCTGTAGAGCTAACTTCAAAAAGATACTCTGCAATTGGATTTCTTGTACATACTGGATAGAATTTCGTCCATCCGTCTGGAAGAATATCTCTTTCTTCTATATCTGTTTCATATTTTGTCGCTATCTTATAATACATAACACTTTCCTCATTTTCATAATCATCATTATATCCCAATACATGACCTAATTCATGAATAGCTATGTTTAAGACAGTTTGATAATCATATACTCTCCATTTTCCTAGACAATTACTATCTCCTAAACCGATTTCTATAAAGTTAGAGTGAACAGTATGTCCCAAAGTTCTTCCTCCAAATTCTTTTACCCATCTAACTGAGATGTCTGCTTCATAGGGAGATGAAACCTCTTTGAAAAATACATTCTCTCTTTCTTCCCAAAACGATCTGGCTTCACGTAAGGCGTTTGAATAAGTTGAGTCCACTTCGTAAGGT
>WAQV01000039.1 GCA_015520065.1 Candidatus Pacearchaeota archaeon
ACATGGCAAACAGGATAAAGTTTCATCCAGGACAGCATTTTGTTCTGGATCAGACAGCATCAAAAATAATTCTTAAAAACAAGATACCGACTTATATTCTTGGGAAAAATATGAGGGAACTGGATAATTTACTCAACAGCAGGAAATTTAAGGGAACTGAAATTAAGGGTTAAAACTCTAAAACTAAAAAACAATGCTGGATTCTGATCTCTGAATTGAAAACTTTATTCACTTATTGCTTCTACAGGGCATGAGCTGATTGCTTCTTTTACGCAAGGAAGGTTTTTTTGTTTTTTCACATGTGCTTTTCCATCATCCCTCATCTCAAAAACTTCCTCACATATTGAAGCACATAAGCCGCACCCTATGCATTTTTCTTGGTCAATTTTTATTGCCATTTCTTTATTAGGATGGATAGATTTATAAATTTAATTTTTTTATAATAAACATGGCAGTTTTATGGATTATCATTGGTTTAATCGCCCTTGCATTGATAATAGTTTTTTATTATTATAATCGATTTGCTGTCCTTGATAACAGAATAGATAATTCATTAAGTCAGATAGATGTTCAGCTTAAAAGGCGTGCAGATTTGATTCCTAACCTAATTGAAAGTGTTAAAGGATATGCTAAACATGAAAAGGCTGCAATAAAGGCAGTAACAGAAGCCAGAAAAGCTTTGCTTTCTGCAAAAGGGATTGAAAAGAAAGTAGAAGCAAACAACCAGCTGGAGCAGGCATTAAAAACAATCTTTGCAATTGCTGAGGGATACCCTGAGCTTAAGGCAAACGAGAACTTCCTTGAGTTGCAGAGAGAATTAACAGCGACAGAAGATAAGATTGCATACGCAAGGCAGTTTTACAATGACAGCATTCTTGCATACAACAATCTATGCACAACAATGCCTGGAGCTTTCTTTGCAAGGATTTTCGGAAGGCAGACAAAAGATTATCTAAAAATTTCAGAATCTGAAAGAAAGCCTGTAAAGGTGAAGTTTGATTAAGTTTGACTGGAAAAACTATCTTCTAATTCTCTATTTGATTATAATAATTTTTATAAATTAATTAGGATATTTATCTTTATGGCAATAACAGTATATCTTCCAAAGGCAGTACCTGGGGAATCTTTAGAAAAGGCGTGCATAGATGCAGCAGAAAAATTAGGGTATAAAGCAAAATCCAAAGATGAGTTTTTTGAAGATTATCATTTAGGATCTGTGCATAATCATAAAGTATATTATGAAACAAATATAAGAATTGGAAATCTCTTACCTGCCTTGCATGTAAGAGGAATTAGGAAAGGGAAGGAACAAAATTATTTTTTTATATGGAAAGGATTTCCTCTCGGCTTTGCTTCAGAGAAAAAAGTAGAAGAATATTTAAGAGCTGTTTCTGAATCTCTCGGATTTCAAGATACTTAAGTGTAAGTTTAGAGATATTTTAATATAAATCCTCAAGCTTCCCGAAATTGAAAATCTTTTCATCTCCAATTATGAAAACACTGAATTTTCTAAGCTGCCTTACTGGGATGAAAGAAAAGCCTCCTTTTTCCTGAAAACCCTCGTTTAAATCATTCACTCCAGAACCTTCTATCAATGGAAAAAAGCTTGGCAGGATTATTACTTCTTTTCCCTTCCATTTGCCTATCAAAAAACATTTGTATTTCTCTCTTTTTATTCTGCTCCTGTCAGAAAGAAACACTGCTGTATGGAGATGCGCCATCACGATTGTCTTTATTTTTTTGTCTGCAATTTCAGGAAAAAGCTTATGTCCGTGAGTAAAGGCTATGTCTTTATGAATATAGTAATCCACATAGTTTAGTGAATTTAGCTTTATTTTGTCGTGGTTTCCTCTTATTACAATTACATTTTCCATGCCTATTAAGTTGTCTAAAGCACTAAAAAAATCCCTAATCTCAAATTTTTCCTCTCTTTTAAAGCTGAAATGATGTTTTAAATCTCCCAGAAGAACTATTTTTTTAACTTTCTTTTTGGATTTCAGATTTTTGATTTTATTTAGAATATTTTTCAAATCCTTTATTGATTGTTCCAGCTGATTGAAAGGTATCATTACTCCTGAATCTTTTAGCATCTGTTCATACCCTAAATGCAAATCTCCTATTGCAAGAATCCCTTCTTCAGGAAAAAACACTGCTTTGTCAATTAAAACATATCTGCCTGCCATGATTGTTTATTTAAAGAATAGTAGATAAAGGTTTTGAGGTATAAATGGATGTGATAAATAGTAAGTAGCATTTACTTATAGATAATGGATTATAAATAGATTTATAAATTTTAAACTTCGTTGATTAGGCAATGAGCGATAGAGAATATTCTCCTCATAAGAATTCTATTGAGAATAAAAACAATTATCTATCAGATACTAATATAAACAGCAAATTCATCCCAAGCAAGTATCTTGAAAATCTTATATTATCTCATATAGTTCAACCTGATGAGGAGGTTTCATCTGTTTTAGAGCAATTAAAGGCAGTTCAGCCATCAAAAGAGACAGGTAATTCTTATAAGAGAGAGTTAATCTCAAGAAAAATAGAAGGGCTATTCACTAACTTAGCTAAAGAGAATTATAAACTAAGAGAAGTAATTCTGTCAAAAAACAACAAGCTTAGTCAGGGGTTTTGCATAGAGTTAGTTAGAAGATTAGGCCTTGACATTAATAAAGACATCAGTCCTGTGTTTGCTCAACTCTATGATGAATTAAGAGCTTTTGCGTCAATACCTCGTGAGCGTAAATGGGGTCAGATTATCTATGATAATTCAGAGCTTAAACTTATTGTAAAAGAAAATGTCTTTCAGCCTTTTGACATAGACAAAATTGACAGAGACAGATGGATAAGAAGTTAAATAATCATCCGTTTTACATTCTGTTTATAAAATACCTCAACCGAAAACCTGGGATGAGATAGAGAGTTTTGATGACTTAATACCTCTTGAGGAAAAACTGCTAATTCCTGAGCTTGAACTGGACTTAAAGAGAAGATGCCCTTACCTTGAAAAAGAGGGAAGGTATTTTTATTATTGCAAACTAAACCTTCCGGAAACAGCATTAAAAGACAAGAAACCCTCTCCTTTCAATCCAATATACACTCAAAGAGTTAGTTTAATGGAAATCCAGCTGCACTGCATGAGCAGTTTTGAAAGCTGTTGTTTTTATTCCGGAAAGTTGAGGAGATAGTGTTACCTCCTGCCAAGATACTCTTCTAATTCCCGCATATCCTCTTCATAAGCAGAATCATAAATATTGTAATCAGTTAACTTTCCTTTCTTGTCAATTTCTTCCTGATACAATCTCCACATTCTTTTCAGGAAATCCTGTTTGTCTTCAATTCTCATTAAATCCAGATGGCCTTGCAATAACAAGTTTAGGGAAAAAGGAGAAGGTATTTTGGCATAGTCAATTGAAACTTTTAGTTTGCCTGTCTCAACCCAAGAGAGAACTTTTTTTGCATTCTTTATATCCATTAAGTCCTCTAAGACCTCACGTTTTGCCTCTTTTAATATCGGAAATTCATTGCTTATTTTTTTAACTCCTGCTATAAGAAAGTGGCTCTTCATCTGTTGCTTTTTAACGCTTTTTCTTTCTCCTTTATAACTTCTTAAAATCATTAAAGACCTCGTAGCGCAATGCCTGAATCTTCTTACAAGAATGTCTGTTTTTTCTATTGCTTCCTTAAGAATGCTCTCAATATTGTCTTTGTTCAGCTTGTATAAAATTTTTTCAATATCAAAGTTTTCTGATGCAAGATAAAAGCCTGTATCACTAACACCTATCTCAACATCCCTTTTATTTTTGTATGATCCTAGAAGGTATGCATACGCTCTTGAAAGAGCGTCATTCACCCTACGACCATACATGCTGTTTACAAGAATGTATTTTTTATTGTCTCTATCATCAATATACTTCTCAATAGTTATTAATTCAGAATGAGGTATTTCAGAAAAGTTATGCTGCTTAAGAAAGTACCTGTAAATCTCCTCTGCAACTTTCTCTTCTACATAAAGATATTTCATTATAAATGAGATAACCTTTTTACTGTCTTTTCCTGCTTCAAGCATCTCTCTCATGAGTTTTCTAAAATTTCCTATTTCAATTGCGCTGTCAAAAGCTAATGGGAGAGTTTCTGAAAACCATGAAGGAATAGTGGGAGCTTTTTTGACCTCTGGCTTTACATAAAGATTCATTCCTCTTGTATACTGGTAAGAATACTTGTTTCCTCCCAATACAAAAATATCTCCTTTTTTCATTCTCTCCAGAAATCCCTCGTCAATCACTCCTATCTTCTCTCCAGAAGAAAGTTTTACTGTAACAAAAGATTCCTCAGGAATTGTTCCTACGTTTGTCATGTATATTGCTCTTGCAAGTTTCCCTCTCTTGCCTACTCTTCCTTCTGAAGGGTCATACCATATTTTAGCATAAACTCTGTTTTTTTCCAGTTCATACTGGCCTGAAAGATAGCTTATAACAGACAAAAAATCTTCTTTTGTAATATCAGAATAACAATAACTCTTTCTTATTAAAGAAAGCAGCTCATCTATACGCCAGGTTTGATAAATGCACATTCCATAAATCTGTTGAGCAAGAACATCAAGGCAGTTTTTTGGAAACTCTATCTTGTCAATTTTTCCTTCAAGCATCTCTTTCTGGATTACAGAGCACTCTACTAAGTCATCCATGTCAAGAACAATAAACCTTCCTTTTGCTGTTTCGTGAAGTTTATGCCCTGCTCTGCCTATTCTCTGCAATGCTCTTGAGCTTGCCTTAGGGCTTCCAAGCAAAATTACAAGGTCAATATAACCAATATCAATTCCCAACTCCAAGCTTGTAGAGCATACAACTACTTTCAGCTTTCCCTGCCTTAACCTTTCTTCAATCTCAAATCTGTGCTGCCTGCTTAAAGATGAGTGATGAGCTGCAATGTTTTCGTCACCATACTCAACAGGAAATTTGTCTTTAAGATAATTGACAACCCTTTCTGTAGCAGAACGAGTGTTTGTAAATATCAAAGTTGTTTTGTGTTTGCTCACTAAATCATGAATAAGATGATACATCTCAATTCTTGGATTTTCATGTTCTATTAAGTCTTCGACAGGAGTTAAAACTTGTATGTCCAGTTTTTTAGTAAATGGCACTCTAGCAGCAATTACCTCTCTGTTTTTGTCATTTTTGTCAATACCAACGAGAAATTTTGCAACCTCTTCAAGAGGCTCAACTGTTGCACTAAGTCCTATTTTTACCGGCCATTTTTCTGCAATATAGTTAAGCCTTTCCAGGCTTAAACTTAAATCAACTCCTCTTTTGTTTCCCATTGCATGAATTTCATCAACTATGCAAAATTCCACTCCTTCAAGATGTTCTACAAACTTTTTAGAGGTTAAAACAATAGCAAAAGACTCTGGAGTTGTTATTAAAATGTGAGGAGCGTTTTTTGCCATTTTTGCTCTTTCAGACTGAGTTGTGTCACCTGTTCTTAAACCAATTCTTATGCCGAATTTCTTTCCTGCAATCTCTTCAATCTCTTTGAGAGGTTGTCTTAAGTTAACTTCAATATCTCTTGCAAGAGCTTTCAAAGGAGAAATATAAACAGCATATGTTTTATTTTCCAGTTCCCCTTTTTCTGAAAGGCTGACAAGATGGTCAATAACAGATGCAAACGCACACAGTGTTTTTCCGCTTCCAGTAGGAGAGCTTACAAGAATGTTCTTTTTGTTTTTTATAGGGATTATTGAGTATCTCTGCGATTCTGTAAACCCTCCAAATCTTCTTCTAAACCAGTCAGCAACATGACTGTTCAGGCTTTTGAAAATTTCCCTGTCTGCATAAGGCTTGGCTTTTAGAACTTTCATTTTGATTCTGCAAAAACAATGCACGTTTACTTAAAAATTAAATAAGAACAGACTCCTATAAAATCTATAAAAACCTTATTTATAAACCTATTTAAAAAGTTTTTTCGATACTGCATAAAAATTCTTAATTGTAAAAGGCTTTCCAAGAAAAGAGTAGTTTCCTGTTTGTTTCAGGTCTTTCAGCCTTTCCTTGTTCATAGGATTTCCGCTTATAAAAAGTATTGGGAAATATCTTCCTCTTTTCTCCATCTCTTTTGCAAACTCAATGCCACTCATCTCAGGCATATCTATATCACTAACTATGCCTGCATACTCTTTCCTTACATCCTGCACAGAGGATTTTCTCTCAAGTTCAGAAATCTTTCTTAGTGCCTCTCTACCGTTTTTCGCGCTTTCTACTGAGAACCCTTCCATTTCAAGTATCTCTGATATGAGTTCTCTAATTGCGCTATCATCCTCTACAACAAGTATTTTCTTTTTCATTTTCTAGAAAGCAAGAAAGTTTAATTAAAGTTTATTCAGCAGTCTTATCCAAGAATAACATCAAGGATAAACACTTGAATGTCACAATAAGAGCATTTTTAAATCTATCTTTCTTTAATGTTTTGGTTAAGTATTCTTCTAAAGTAAGGAGATAGTAAGTTTTATATACTTTTGTATTTAATTAGCTTAAAAGAGGTATAAAGTGGAAGGAAAACAGCTTCTAAAAACTCTTAATGAGAAGGAAAAGGCCTATGTAAATCTTAATCTTAAAAATCCGAAAAACGGAGAGTATCTTTTAACTGTATTTCATCTGATTCCTGCAAGAGGGTTAAATATTTTACAGGCAGCTGCAGAAGTAGCAGCAGAATCCTCAACAGGAACTACTTTCAAAGTTAAAACAGAAACTCCTTTTTCTAGAGAGATGAATGCGCTTGTTTATAAGCTGGATTTAAAGAGAAATCTCGTATGGATTGCCTATCCTTGGAGATTGTTTGACAGGCCTGGAAATGTGCAAAACATCCTTACTTACATTGTTGGAAACGTACTTGGGATGAGCCAGATTAAGGCATTAAAACTGCTTGATGTCTGGTTCCCTCCTGCAATGCTCGAGCAATATGATGGCCCAAGTTACACAATAGATGACATGAGAAAATATTTAGGAGTGTATGGCAGACCTATTCTTGGGACTATTATAAAACCGAAAATGGGATTAACATCTGCTGAATATGCTGAGGTTTGTTATGATTTCTGGGTTGGTGGAGGAGATTTTGTTAAAAATGACGAACCACAGGCAAACCAGGATTTCTGCCCTTATGAAAAGATGGTGAAACATGTAAAAAAAGCGATGGATAAGGCAGTTAAGGAAACAGGCAGGAAAAAGGTTCATTCTTTTAATGTTTCATCTCCTGACTTTGACACTATGATAAAAAGATGCGAATTAATTAGGTCTGCTGGTTTTGAGCCAGGAAGTTATGCTTTTTTAATAGATGGAATTACAGCAGGATGGATGGCAGTCCAGACACTAAGAAGAAGATATCCTGATGTGTTCATACATTTTCATAGAGCGGGGCATGGAGGTTTCACAAGGCCAGAGAATCCAATCGGGTTTTCAGTTTTAGTATTATCAAAATTTGCAAGACTTGCGGGAGCATCAGGGATACATACAGGAACAGCAGGAATAGGAAAAATGAAAGGCAAGCCTGAAGAAGATATTGTCGCAGCACATAACATTCAGTATTTTTCTGCAACAGGGCACTTCTTTGAGCAGAGCTGGGGAAAAATTCCTGAAAAAGACTCAGATGCTGTAAAGCTTGCAAGTGAAGATTTAGCTCATCACACAATTCTTGAAGATGACGAATGGAGAGGAGTAAAGAAGTGTTGCCCTATTATTTCCGGAGGTTTAAATCCCACTCTTCTGAAGCCTTTTATAGAGGTTATGGGAAATGTTGACTTTATTACGACAATGGGTGCAGGAGTTCATGCTCATCCGCATGGCACAAGGTCAGGAGCAAAAGCATTAATACAGGCATGCGAAGCATATCAAAAAGGAATAGACATTAATGAGTATGCCAGTGACCACAAGGAACTTTATGAAGCAATAAAATTCTTCTCCAAAAAGAAAAAATCAAAAGAATTAAAGCAGGCTGTAAAAAGCGAGAGGAGTTAAACCTGTTTTTATTTGGTTGTAAGATTCTATTATTATAATATATTATATTCCTATATCTTCGCTATTGAGAAAACGCTCTTTAATGCAACAACGATTGTAGCAGGAACAAACATTGCAATCAATGCTCCGAATATTGTTGATATTGAATCACCAATTCCAATTCCTATTAGAGTTCCTGTAGTAATAACTCCTTCCATTCCGAATTTGCTTACTATAACTAAGACTGTTCCTGTAAGCAAGAATGTCTGGGAATCTTTTCCTGAAACAGGAATGAAGAATCCTACAATTAACCCTAATAAAACTAAAATTCCATATATTTGAGGATTATATTTTGCAATTATCTGCAATGATAGAAAAGACGATGTGCTTACACCAATAATCACAGCCAAGATAACTCCTATAAGAAATGCCCATGCTCCAATTGAGTTCTCTTCTGCTCTTATTGCCATTTTCCTCTTTTACCAGAAATTAACTAAAAATAGAGGGTAAAGGTAATATATAAATCTTTTGCAGCATCACGAGGTGGTGTCTGATGTTGTCTGAAAATGCTCTTCTCTTTTTCAACAGATAATTAGCTAACAGTTAAAAAACTCCCTCAGCTC
This sequence comes from Candidatus Pacearchaeota archaeon, assembly GCA_015520065.1. Lineage (GTDB taxonomy): Archaea > Nanobdellota > Nanobdellia > Pacearchaeales > GW2011-AR1 > WAQV01. The sequence goes on from WAQV01000039.1 coordinate 8,615, forward strand.
CCTTACATCTGAAAGATGTTTCTTAAGTTTTGAAATGTCCTCATCTTTGAGTTTCTGAAAAAGCACAGAAGGTTTGCTTATCTTATGTTTCTCAGGAAGCTGTGAAAGAATACTTCCATAATATTCTGAACCATTTAAATCCTCTAAAATTAAAGAACCCCATATTCCTTTTTCAGAGGGGCTTCCTTTAAGGTTAAGTTGCTTCCATATTTTTTCTGAGGCAGCAGGAAGGAAAGGCTGAATCAGAACAGCCAAAACTCTGCAAAGTGTTGCGCAGATATAGAGTATTTTTTTTGCCTCTAGAGCATTTTTCTTAACAATAACCCATGGCTCTCTATCATTAAAGTATTTGTTCCCTTCTGCACATAAAGAAAGTATTTCCAGAAATGCTGTTTTAAGATGAACTTTTTCAAAACTCTCCTCTATTTTGACTACTTTTTCTTTTATCTTCTCAATAAGGTTTTTGTCATCTTCTGAAAGCTCTGAAACTGATGGTTTAAGGATTTCACCATCAAGCTTATTGTAAATGAAACTTAGAGTTCTGTTTATGAAATTTCCAAAATTCCCTATTATCTCTGAATTAATTCTATATTGAAAATCTCTCCATTTGAAATCGCTATCTCCAGTATCAGGAATTATAAAAGAGAGATACCCTCTCAACACATCAGGATCAATGCTGCTTCCAGGAAGCTTCTCGCAAAAAACTCCTATCTTCTTGCTTTTTGAGAATTTCTTTCCTTCGTAATTTAAGTATTGAAGCCCTTCAATATGGTAAGGTAGTATAAATTCTCCATTTGCCATTAACATTGCTGGCCAGAAAATTGTATGGAATGGTATATTGTCTTTTCCTAAAAAGTGATATATTCTTGTGTTTTTTTCTTTCCAGAAATTTTCCCAGTTTTCGGACGCCTCTTTTGTTGATGAGATGTAACCTATAGGAGCGTCAAACCAGACATAAAACACCTTATCTTCAAACTCCTTTAGAGGAACTTTAACACCGTGTTTTAAATCTCTGGTTATACACCTGTCTTTCAGGCCTTCTTTAATCCAGCCTAATGCAAGATTTCTAACTTGTTCCCTCCAATGAGTCTGGGATTTAATCCATTTTTCAAGTTTTTCAGAAAACTCGCTAAGTTTGAAAAACAGATGTTTTACTTTTCTGACCTCAACAGGCTTTCCAGATGTTGCAGACACTGGATTTAGTAAACTGGAAGTATCAAGTATTGCAGTACATTTTTCGCACTGGTCTCCATTTGCTTCAGTATAGCCGCATTTAGCGCAAGTTCCTTTCACATACCTGTCAGGCAAAAACCTTTCTTCTTCTGGAGAATAAAAAACACTCATCTCATCTTCAGTTATAAACCCATTGTCATATATTTTCTTGAAAAATTCCTGAGTTGTTTTATGGTGTATCTCTTTGCTTGTTCTTGAGAAACTATCATAAGAAATATTAAACCAGTCATAAACTTTTTTATGCTCTCTGTAAAGTTTTTCTGAAAAAACCTCTATTGGAATTCCTATCTCATCTGCAACAATCTCTGAAGTAGAGCCGTTTTCATCAGTGCCTCCAATGAAGAGAGTTTCATACCCTCTTGCTCTGCAGTATCTCGCAAAAATATCTGCAGGAAGGTGGGAGCCGGCAATATGCCCTAAATGAGGAACATTATTAATATATGGAAGCGCTGCTGTAATAAGCCTTCTTTCTTTTTGGTTTTTCGTTTTGCTCATCCTACATATCAGTTAAGGAAAGTTTAAAATGTTTGTGGACAAAATTTTATAAACTATGTTTCTTTAGATTTCTTGAGGGTAATAAAATGAGGTGGAAAAACATTGCGGTTGTTTTTGCAGTGTTCTACTGCATTGCAATTGTTAACAGTGTAAGTGCCATAGACACTAAGATTACAGTTAAAACCCTTCCTCTGCATGATGTCCAGCTTACAACTTTTGACCCTGACACAACTGCTTTTTCAGCATACGAGAGTTTTAGGTTTATGTCAGATGAAAACGGAGAGGTAAGTTTTGTTTTCTCTTCAGACAAGCCATCATTCGGAGCAATAGTGTTTGTAAAAAAGGATAATGTTAAAGTGTTGTCTAAAAAATTTCCAGGACCTTTTACTGCTGGGCAAGAGGTAACCTTAGAGGTTTTGCCTGAAGGCTATCAACCTGTTAAGACTCTCTTATCTTCTAACAAAGAAAGTTCCAATGAATCTTCAGAAAGTTTAAACAATGTTACAATAGAAAGCAGTGTTTCTGAGGAGTCTTCAGATAATAATGGAGTTGATAAAGAAGAAAGTGTTAGCACTAATAATGATAATAGTGATAAAACTGACAAAACAGCTGTAGAGGGATACGCTGTACTATCTCAATCAAACACAAAAGCTACAGCAAAATATCTTCTTGAGGGAGCTGCAGCAACAATAATCTTCCTTATAATAATAGGATTAATTGTTGTAGGCATAAGAAGGGTGTCAAGAGCTGTAAAAGAGCAAGGAAAGGAAAAAAAGATAAAAGTAGTAAAGCTTAGTGAAAAACTTGCAGAAATTGAAGAAAAGAAGAAAGACAACACGAACAACCTCATAGCAGATATAGAAGAGAGGTTAAAAGGCATTCAAGAGGACATAGACAGGCTGAAAAAGATGGAAAGAATGAAGGAGCTTAAAGAGAAGATAATAGAGAATGAAAAAGAGTTAATAAAGTTAAGAGAAGAGCAAAACTCAAAATAATTCTTTTTTAATCCTGCTGTTTAAAATTCTCTGCAGAAAACGCTTGCATTTGAATGTATATTCTGGAAAAGCGAAATATTTATAAACCATAGTAACTGCAGAATGATTACAAAAATGGCGACAAAAGCAACAAATCTTCTGGCAGCAGGGATTTTTGTAATTCTTGCAGTATTTTTTTCACTAGGAACTATAAGTGCAAAAGTGGATTTTGTTAATGTAACTAATAACGGAGCAACTGCAAACCCCGGAGATAGTGTAACAATAAGTTTCTATCTTCAAAACGATGATACTGGAGATTTCACAAATATCTCGTTCAATACCCCTATAACTCTTACATCTGCAGATGGCTATACAATAAGTTCTGCAAGCAGTGTTTCTGGATCCGTTACAAACATAAGTCAGAACTCTACAAGCGGGCAGATGTCTTTGACTTTCAGCATACCTTCAACAGCGAAAGCAGGAAATTACACAGGACAGTTAAACGTTACTGGAACATACACAAACACAAAAACATACACTCTTGACATCTCATTAAATGTAACAGTCGATGATTTCTGTAAATACAGTGCAATAAATGATTCTGACTTAACACTTAATGTTGATATTAAAAACAGAGGAGAGGGAGATGACAATGAATGGGTTCCTCTGGACACTATTGAAGTAGAGGTTGAGCTTGAAAACGACAAGTCTGATATTGACTTAGATGATGTAGTTTTCGAGATCGGATTATTTGAGTTGGGTTCAACAAACAATATCGCTGATGAGATGATGTGGAAAAGCGAAGATGATGAGAAATTTGAGGTTGGAGATGTAGATGCAGGAGATGATGCTACTCACACCTTTGTCTTTAGAGTAGACCCTTCAGAGGTAAAGGATAAGAAATATGTTCTTAAAGTAAAAGCATATCCTGATAAAGAGGAAGATGAAACATGCATAGATTACTCTGCAGACCTTGCTGACTCAAGCTTTGGAAACTCTGCATACAATGCAATAATAGATATTACTAAAGAGAGTAAAGAGGAAAGAATGGTGGTAATTGACACTGAAGAGTTGCCATCGCCTCTTGAAGCGTCATGCGGACAGCAGGTAACACTAACAGTTCCTATATACAATATCGGAGACCAGAACTTCCCTGACCAGATTAAAGCTACTCTAAACAATCAAGAGCTTGGGCTTGACCTTGAGGAAGTTATTGAAGGTGATTTGGATGAAGGGGACATGACTGAAGCTACATTCGTTTTCAACATCCCTACAGATGCGGAGGAAAAGCAGTACTTGCTTCAAATGGCTACTCTTTATGATTATGACTCTGACAAAGACAGGTACAAGGAAACTTCTGAAGAAACCTTTAATGTTTACCTAAAAGTAGAAGGAAACTGCATTTCTCCATCTACAGCATCAGTAGGTGCAACTCTTGAATCAGGAGGAAAAGCAGGAGAAGAGTTAATAGTTAAGTCGACAATAACAAACACTGGAGACAAAGTAAAGACTTACACTATATCAGTATCAGGATACACTGACTGGGCAGATTCAGCTACTCTTGATACAACAACATTGACACTGAATCCTTCAGAGTCAAAAGAGATTACAATAAGATTCAATGTTAAAGATGATGCTGAGGGAGAGAAGTTCTTCAGTATTGAGGTGCTTGGTGAGAAAGAAGAGCTTTTAACGCAGACAGTTTCAGTGCCTATTGAGAAATCAGGATTTAACCTTAAAGAGCTTGTAAAGAAAGGTGACAAGCCTTTATGGGCTTTAGGAATCTTAAACATAGCTCTCCTTATAGTAATAATCATAATAATTGCTCTAAGAGTTGCTGGAAAAAGAAAAACTTCTGCTGCTGAGTAATCTTTGAGCAATATAAACTCCTTCCTTAAAAATGAGGGAATTGCCGCCTTACTATTTTAGAGAAATTGAAAAGTTTGGAGATATGGGTCCTGATATAATAGAAAGGGCAATCTCAGAATATCTTTTAACAATCTCTGCAGCAGATTATGTTAAATCAAGAAGAAAAAGGCTTTGTGAGTTTGATTTTATGAGCATAGATAATGCAGTTGAAAGAAAGAGTCATGATTTAACAGAGAAGATATTGAGTTGTAAAAAAGGGTTGGCTGAGAAAGCATTTGAATTAGGAGCAGAAGTTGTTGTTGATATCAGGTCATCAATAACTAACGATGTTGTTTATATGTCTGGAACTGCTCTGATTCCAAAAAGGGATAGTTAGTGTCTCTGGAAAATCCATCTGACTCCTGAGTAGAATTTTTCTCCAAACCTTGTCCTTTGCTCACTTGTAACAACCAGATATCCAATTGCATACCCAATAACTCCTCCAACAATAATATCACTCATAAAATGCAGTCCAAAATAGACTCTCGAGAATGCGACAAGAACAGCAAAAACTGCCCATGCATACTTAAGTTTTGGAAACTCTTTTGACAAGACAGGGAGTGCTGAAAAAACCAGCATTGCATGAAATGAAGGAAAAGAGAAATTCCAAACATAATGGCTTGCCTTTTCAAGAACAGGAAGAACATCTACAATTCCCTGCTGAAAAGGTCTTAGTCTATGAATAGAGTATTTCATTATGAAACTTACAATTCCTGATAGGGCAAGAGTTATCCACAAAGGCAAAATCCATCTTCTTTTTCCTTTGTTGTAATGCAATACAAATAAAGTCGTTAATACAAATAATATGACTATCTCTGAGCTCAAGAATGTAAGGCCAAGAAAAAACTCATTAAGGATGCTGCTTCTGATTGAAGATAATGCTTTAACAATCTCTTTGTCAAAATAAAAACTTATTATTAGCGATGCTGCAATCAGCACCCATACAATGACTCTCTTTCTTACAGAACCTCTAAAATTCATCTTTCAAGAGAAATATTAAATTATTTAAATATATTTCCTCACATTTATATATGAAAAATAAGGTTTCAAAAAGATACTCAGACATTCTTATAAGATATTCTATAATTTTTCTGTCAGCATTCCAAAACCTTTATCTGTTTTACTTAATATTTACTCCTTTGACTGTTTATCCTGTTCACTTCATTTTAAGCCTGTTTTTTGACACTGTATTGGCTAAAAACATAATCATTGTAAACAACCAGTTTGCAATCGAGCTTGTAGAGGCGTGCATTGCTGGGTCTGCATACTATTTGCTATTAATCCTTAACCTTTCCACACCAAAGATTGAGTTTAAAAAAAGAATTAGAATGGTTCTTATTTCCTTTGCAGCACTCTTAGCTCTAAATGTATTAAGAATTGTGTTTTTAAGCTTTCTTTTTGTTTCAGGGTCAGTTTGGTTTGATTTTACGCATAAATTATTCTGGTATTCGTTAAGCGTAGCTTTCGTTATTGTGATAT
>WAQV01000040.1 GCA_015520065.1 Candidatus Pacearchaeota archaeon
CACATAAATACTCCATCCAGCTCTTTATCTCTGGGGTAGATATGCATTGCAACAAATCTCTCATTCTCTGTTTTTTGATAAAAATTCGGGAAAAAATAGTTTCCTTTTTTTACAAAAAAAACTAAATCTCCATACTCTCTTGAAAAAGGAATTTTATGCATTTTTGCAGCCTTTCTGTCAAGCACTTCTATCTGTTTTATTCCCGACAGATGCTTCATTAATCTCTTTTTTTGGTTTTCATCTTTAAACCAGAAATGAGCTGTAGTTCCTGCAACAAAATAATCATAATCATCACTAAGAAAACTCCATAAATTGATATATCTTTTAATATCTGCAAATCCGTGGTCAGACCATATATAAACCTCTCCTTTCTCGTTTTTTTTAAGAAAATTCTTAACATGTTTTTCTATAATTTTGTCCGTTTTCCTTAAACACTCTCTTGTTTTTTCACTTTTTTTTCCATTCATATGAACTGTCTTATCAATGCCCATTAACTGGGTATAGTAAACATCCATTCCAGGAATTTTTAAAAGCCTTTCAAGCCTCTCATCATCGTTTTCATACTTAAAAATAATTTTTTTTACCTCTCTTCCTCTGCTTTTAATAACAAAAAATGGCCATTTGTAAAAAACAAAATTCCTCTTCTGAAAGAAGTCGAGTTTCCATATTCCTTCTTTGATGCAGGTTTCAAATTTTCCAATCTTGTTTGCAGGAATGTTATGCAGTCCTGAAATCCATGTCCTTTTGTTGAGCAACTGCAAAAATGCAGCCAGATAGTTCCTTAAAGATTTATTGAAAGAGGCTGCTTTCAACAACCTGTTATTAAAAATTGAATCTTTTGAATATACAAACTCCATCCAGACACTTGTTTCATCAGGAGCTTTTCCTGTAAAAAAACTATATTCTAACCCAGTAGAAGCAAAAAGAGTTTTAAGCCTTAAAAAAGAGTTTTTCTTTCCAAAACTCCATAAAAAAGGAGTTGCACTCTTTGAAACCATATCTTTTCCCAAGCCGTCAATGCAGATAATTAACTTGCTTCCTCTGTTGATTTCAGCTGTTTTTTTCATTAAAGTTTCTGAAGGAAGAATGCTATATAAGCATTTATGTTTAAACAAGCCTGTCTTTATGGTAAAAATGGAGAGAATATCCAAGCTAGATTAGCAGATACTTTTCTCAGGAAGTTATTTTTAACAAGGGTTTCTGCAAGCCTGTCAAATAGAATAACAGCTAAAGCTCTCTCAAAAAAAGGATATTCTTTTCTTTTCGGAGAGTTTCTGCATGTCCAAACATGTCCAAGTTGGGCTAAAAAAATTGCCTCTTTTTCAGAATAGTTCTTAGTATATAAAGGAGCATTTCCTGTTTTAGGATTCAAATAGTCTAACCAGATATTATCATTAACTAAGCCCTCTTTCTTCGCTACCTCATATACATATGTTCCAGGATAAATTGTAAGAGGATTTATTCCTATCCAATCAGGGCGAATCTCTTTGATTAGCTTAAAAGTCTGCCAAGTGTCGTTTGGAGTCTCATTAAGAGATCCCACAATTAAAAAAAATTTGACCTCTATTCCAACTTTTCTAGTCAAGTATGAAGCCTTTTTTATCTTTTCCACAGTAATATTTTTCCCTACTTCTTTCAAAACCTTATCAGAGCCGGACTCTGCACCATATTCTATCATATCACATCCTGCTTTTTTGAGAAGAGTTAAAACCTCTTCATCCACTGTATCCACTCTTGCCTGAATACGGAATTTTATCGGAAGTTTGTTTTTTATTACTAATTTGCAGAAATCTATAACTTTCTGTCTTCTAAGAGTAAAAAGGTCATCTGCAAACCTAATATAATCTACTCCAAATTTTTCATATAAATATTTGATCTCTTTAAAAAGCCTCTCTGCAGAAGTGCTTCTTATTCTAATCCCCCATGCATTGGTGGTTGCGCAGAACTTACACTTCATAGGGCATCCTCTTGAGGTAGTTACCAGAGAGGTCTGTTTTACTTTTGCGTTTATATCTGGAGGCAAAGGATATTTATTCATTGGAAACAAATCGTATGCAGGAAAAGGAAGAGATTCTATATTTGCTATAAATCCTCTATCTGGATTAAAGACATATTTCCCGTTTTTCCTATAAGAGATTCCTTTAATCTTTGATAAAGATTTTTTCTTTTTGACTGAGGTTACAATCTCATATAGAGTTTCTTCGCCTTCTCCTCTTACAACAATGTCAACAAAAGGGTAGTTCTCAATAATAAGTTTATCTGTAAAAGTCGGATGAAGACCTCCTATCACACATAAGATGTCTTTTTTCAGACTTTTTATTGCTCTCAGAGTTTTCAGTGCAGAGTATCTGTTCTCTGTTAAACAAGTAACTCCCACTATTAGAGCTCCTGATTTAATTACTTCTCTGGCTGTTCTGAGGTGATCCCATCCTTCAATAGGAGCGTCAATTGTCCTAACATTTATTTTTCTTTCCCTTAGATATGCAGCAAGATATGCTATGCTCAATGGAACCCCAGACATAGGGAATTTGCTTGTAGTCTTTTTGTCTAACGGTGGATTAATAAGACAGATATCATATTCCATAGAAAAGAGTCAGACAGTTAATTTTTAAAGTTTTCTTTATAAGTTAAACTATCTTCTGTAGAAAAAAAGAGATATAAGCATTTGCGTAATCAAGAGATATCTCTTCCCAACTTCCTCCTTCAGAAGGATACACCTTTCTTAACAGTTTCTGACCTTTTTTCAGCTTATTAAAGTCTATCTTATTTCCTTTATTTATTGAATCAATAAAGTATATAAGAGAGCTGAAAATAACTAAGTCAGGGGAAGGATTGAAAAAAACAGAAGGCTTGTTTATTTTAAACTCCTCTTTAAGCCTTTTATAATATTTGTATTTTAAGACAGCTCCAACAAAAGGAATTGTTAAAAAAGTCAAAAAATCCGCTGCTGATGATTTAATACCTGTTTTACTTTTAATTATCTTCCTTAAGTATGGAAAATAAAACTCTCTCCGCATGTGCAAAATTGAATCTGCCAGCTCATCCGAATTTGAAATTTTTTTATTAAGAAATCTGCTGAAAAAGTATTTTGCAACCTCCAGAATATTTTGCTTTGCAATAAACCACTCTTTTTCAACATCTTTAAAAGAGGGTTTTTTTGGATTAGACTTCCATAAAATAAACTGCTCTATTTTTTTATGAAGATCTGGAGATTTTTTATACAGTTCTGGGAAATCTCTTTTATAGCATTTTTTAAGAATCTTTGCTGATTTCAGGTAACCTATCTCGTACTTTTTATTCAGTAAAAGAAGAGAAGTGCAGCAAGCAGCATATGCTTGTTGTATTATATAATTCAAAAAAAGAGGCTCGTGTTTCTTCTCAGTGGAGTAATATTCTATCATCTGGCTCATTCTGTCCAGTAGAAGTTTTGCCCCCTCTGAAAGAGGGATTTCCCTTAAGTCATAATCAGGAATAAGCTCCCTGTAATCTTTTCCATAAAGAATTCTGGAGTGATTTTTTAACTCATAAGTTCTTATTCTTGGAAGAAGCTTTTTTAGTTCAGAAACACTGTCACATTTTAAATCTATGTAAAAGTTCTCTTTCAGTTTTTGCTCTTCTTTCCTGAAAGGGTAAAAATTAATAATTCCTCTATACCCTATTTTTTTTGATACTTCAATAGAGATTTTATCTGCATCTTTTTTAGATACTGGTTTTTGTGTTATGACTTGAATATCATAATCATTGCAAGGATAAACATTATTTCCTTCTATTTTAACAGGTCCTTCTCCTCTGGAAAATCCTCCTGTAAGAATTATTGAAAGAGTTGTTGGAATCTTTTTTCTTATTTCCCTGACTATAATTTTCATATCATTATCAATCTTCCTGTTTGCTTTTTCTGAAGGAGTGTATTTAAAGACTCCTGATTCCATATTTCACTCAAACTGCATTTCTATAAAAGTTTTTCTTTGGCAACAAAATTTATATAGGGCTCTTAAACTAACTAGACTATGAAAGTTGCAAGGGATAACCATAAAAGAAAGATAAATGAATTATCCCTCATAATTCCAGTAAGAGATGGGGAAAAGTTTATTGAAAAATCGATTAAGGAGTATTATTTGCATTTCTCAGAAAAAATCAAAGATTTTGAAATTATTGTAGTATGCAATGATTGCCAGGACAATACCTACAATATATGCAAACAGCTTGAAAAAAAATTGCCTCTGAAAACTATTGAAATCCCTCAAAGAGGAAAAGGCTATGCTTTAGTAAGAGGATTTAAGGAAGCAAAGTATAATATAATGGGTTTTCTTGATGCTGATAACCCTTTTAATCTAAACAGAGTTCTCAGAATGATAAGCCTTCTGGATAATTATGACGTTGTTATTGCTTCCAAGTATCTTAAAAGAAGAGGACGTTTGCAGGACTCTTTTTTAAGGAGGGTAATTTCTATTGGAGGAGGTATTGTCTCTAGAGTTTTGTTCGGACTGAAATTTGCAGATACTCAAGCAGGAGCAAAGTTCTTTACGAGAAAGGTATGGACAAAAATAGGAGATGGTTTTGTGTGCACTGGCTTTGACTGGGATATAGAGTTTTTATATAAAGTAAAAAA
>WAQV01000041.1 GCA_015520065.1 Candidatus Pacearchaeota archaeon
AGCAAATATAGTGTTTATTGCAATGAAGCCAAATTCCCTTAGAAATCATTGAATGCTTTAATAAGCAACATTTTTATATCAGAGTTTCTTTTATTTACAATGGTAAAATTGGTTTTGGAAATCAGTGAAAAAGAGAAAAAAGCTCTCGAGAAAGCAAGCAAAGATGTAAAGAAGTTCTTTAAAAGAATTACAGGAGCATTCAAAATAAGAGTTGTTAAGGAGAAGAAACAGAAAAAGTAATTTTTATTTGCTTTTCCCAGTTATCCCTAAGATATCAAAAAATGACTTTTTCTCAAAGAAAGTTATCTTTCCAGATGAACTGCCTGACAACTCAATGTTAACATTAAGCAGCCCAAGGCCTGAAATAAAAACAGTGCAAATCCAGTAGTCTTTTTTGTCCTTATTTTGCAGAACCATTATTATTTTTTGTATTTTGTTTTTTATCCCTCTGGATTCCATCTCCTTGCATATCATCTCTTCTATGCTGTCAAAATTAATTTCTGATGTAGCTAAAACCTTCTCAGGCTTTTTCGCATTTTCAGAAAATTTTTCATTCAGGTGGTTTATTTTTACTCCTTCATCAAGCTGAAAACTGACTATCTTCTCCTTGCTATTTTCAGAAGCAGGAATGTAAAAATCAATGCATGACTTATTGTTTCCGCTTTTGTCCCTGATAAAGAATGCAGAACATATATATGCCTCTGGATTTTCTTTAATAAATTTCCTAAATTCCTCTGAAGAATTAAGCTTTTCAAGATAAAACTGGAGATTCATTTTTTATATCAGTTATGCCAACTTATAAATCTTCCTATCATCTGGAGATTTCTCTCTCAGCTATCTCTAACATCTTAAACATTCCTGATATTGGATTGTAAGGATTATCTCCTGAAGCCAATGGCAAAGTATTTTTATGAGTATATCTGCTGCAGACTGTTAAATACTTGACTACTAAATTATCCTCGTCAGAAATTATGTTATACAATATCAGATACTCATTTGTTTTCTCGTTAACTTTCCCATTATTTTTAAGAATATTACCTTTTATCTTGCATCCCTTTTTAGATTCTATGCAGTCTTTGCAGAAATTTTCTATTACATCTCTTCCGTTTTTAAGAGATGGTGACTGGTTATCAGATAGCTCTAAATTAAGAAACAAATCTTCTAATCTGATTAAGTTAGCCATACTTTAATCCAAGATATAATCTATTTAAAATTTATGATAATAAAAAATATATCATTAATACTTTTTAGAATCATTGAGTTTACTTTTTCTCAATATCCTCAAGGAGTTTAGTTATAAAATCAGAAACCTTCATTACTTTAATTTTCCTGTCTCCTCGGATTCTTACAGCAAGAGTGTTTTCCTTTTCTTCTTTATCTCCAACAACTATTATGTAAGGTATTTTCATAATCTCTGCTTCCTTGACTTTTGAATTAACAGTTGTTTTGCTGAAGTCAAAATCTGCTCTTAAACCAGGAATCTCATTTTTTAAAGTTTCAAATACTTTTTTTCCGTATTCAGTATTTCTGTCTGTAAAGTTTAACACTCTAACATGTATTGGAGCCAGCCATGTTGGAAGCCTTCCTTTGTAATGCTCTATTAAAATCCCTATAAATCTTTCCAAACTTCCGTAAATTGCCCTGTGTATCATAATCGGCCTTTTCCGTGTGTTGTCCTTATCTGTGTATGTAATCTCAAACCTTTCAGGCATTAAAAAGTCAAGTTGTATTGTAGCGCACTGCCACTCTCTTCCTAAAGAGTCCTTTAAATGAAAGTCTATTTTCGGCCCGTAAAAAGCACCATCTCCTTCATTGAGCTTGTATTTGATTTTATTTTTCTCAAGGACTTTTTTTAAAGCGCTTTCAGCTTTGTCCCATATTTCATCACTCCCTATTCTTTTTTCAGGCCTTGTAGAAAGCTCAATCCTGTATTTGAAGTCAAAAACTTTTGAGTAAAAATAATCAATAAGCCTGATTATGTTTGATATTTCATCTTCCAACTGCTCCTCAGTGCAGTAAATGTGAGCATCATCCTGTGTAAACTGAATTACTCTGAACAGCCCCCCTAAAACTCCTGACAGCTCTTGCCTATGAACAATCCCTAATTCAGCAACCCTTAACGGAAGCTCTTTGTAACTTTTAGGCTTTGCTTTATACACTAAAATTCCACCAGGGCAGTTCATAGGTTTTACTGCAAACTGCCTGTTTTCATACTCTGTAAGGAAGATATTTTCCCTGTATTTTTCCCAATGACCTGATATCTGCCATAGCTTTTTGTCCATTATCTGAGGAGTTGAGATTTCCTGATATCCTTCTTTTTTAATGACCTCTCTATAAAAATCAATAAGCTCATTTTTTATTATGAGTCCGTTGTTGTGCCAAAACACCATTCCAGGAGCAACCTCTGAAAAACTAAATAAATCCATTTGCTGTCCAAGTATTCTGTGGTCATTTTCTTTCAGCTTTGAGGTGTCGAGCTTTGTTTTTGATATCTCTCTTAACAGTTGCTTTGGATTGTAGGTTTCTTCTTTCAACTCTTTTGTTGTGTCTTTTCCATCTTTACTAGCTTTTATCTCTCTGCTTAACTCGCTTAAAGGATGTCCCTTGACTTTTAACTCAAATTCCTTGTAATATCCGAAAGGAGCTTTTGCAACTTTGAATTTCTTTTCTTTTAGCAGTTTTTCTGCAGACTCTAAAACACCAATTGCTGTTTCAGGGTCAGCCAGATTAGAGGACAAATGAGCATAAGGATAAAGAACTATACTGTTTGTTTTAATTTGGGAAGATATGTTTTGTATCTCACTGACAAGCTTCTCTGCAGCTTCTTTAACATCACTGTCATGCTTTTCTACTGCTGTAAGAACAACTAAACACTCCTTTACTTCCTGCTGTTTTTTTTCCTGCTGGGAAAGTTCGCCTATTTTTTTTAAGGCTTTCTTTACTGGTTTAAATCTTATATAATCACAATGCAGAGTTACAATCTTCATACAGAAAGAAGAGATAAAATGTTTATAAAATTAATGTAAAAAACAAAAATAAAAAATAAAAAACCAAAGAAGATTAAGGATTATCTTTTCTTTTTTGTTTTCTTTTTAGCAGACTTCTTTTTTGAAGTCTTTTTCTTCTTTTTTCCTCCTCTAGCCATCTTTGCTTCGCAAACGTTGCCTTTGCTGTCTACGTAGTAAAGATAGCCAGGTCTTCTCTGAACAACGTTCTTTGCGATAATTTTTCCCATTCTTCACCTCCTTTTTAGTTGCTGATGTAAAATTAATATCCTTTCTATATTTAAATCTTTCTCTTCTACCGACGAATATTCCGAGAATATCTTTATTCTTCTCATTAAACGGCAGCTCTATCAGTTTGCAATAACTTTTTTTTGGACTTACTGATAAGGTAAATGGTTTTACAATTTTCCATTCGATAACCTTATTGTTTTTGTCAATCCATAAAGCTAGAAAATCAAAAAATACAAAAAAAGAGTGAATAGCAGCTCTTGTTGGCCTTGAGAACTCAAACAAAAGATTTTCAGATGTTTCGGGATTTAATCTGAACATTAACCCTCTTACTTTACCAAAAAAAGAAACTC
>WAQV01000042.1 GCA_015520065.1 Candidatus Pacearchaeota archaeon
TCCTTATATTGCTTATATCTCTTAAGGTAACTTCTTTTTTTGTTGACAAACTCTTTACATATCATGATTATGAGAGATATAGGAAAAGAAAAAGAATTTCTAAAAGAAGGATCTTTATGAAAAGGATATGGAGAATATTTAACGTGTATCTTTTCTTAGGGACATCTCTAGGACTTATAATCTATTTCCTTGGAATAGTCTATCCTCCAAGCAGAGTTATATCTGGCGAAGGAATGTTACTCGCCCTCAGCTCGTTTGTAATGTCCTTTTCAGTCATAATTATCTTTAGACTTATAGTTTTAGTAGATAAAAAGAAAATAGGGGATTTTTTTGAAATGGAGCTCATAAAAATTTTTAATAAAAATTTCCCATATAAGAAACAAAGAGAATATGTAGAATCTCTTTTATTTTCAGTTATTTTCTTAGCAATGTTGGGTTCTTTAGTTTATTTAGGGGTAAATATTTTATCTAATGGTGGAGAAGAAATAGTAAAAACATTTACTCTTAAATTTCCTTCAGTTTTTTCTATGTTTTCAGGAGTGTTTGTATTTTTGCTGGTAGTATTTTTAGCTACTTTTGCGGTTGAGATGATATTGCTTTATTTAGGAGTTCATAAAAATTATGTTTCAGAGTATGTTTAAGCTAAAAAGAGTTCTTTTTTATCCTCAAATCTTTTTTGCTTTTTCCAAGAACAAAAACCCTTGAATTCTCGTGACTGCCCAGAATTTTAAGCCCTGTTTCTTTTGCAAGTTTTTTTGCAAACTCTGCCATTTCTGCATAAGTTGGCATTTTTTCATAACCCAACCTTTCCCTTGCAAACCCAACACTCATGAAACCTTTTACTTCTACAAACATAGGGTTTGCTTTTTTAATCAGTCCTGCATACTCTTTAATGTGGCTTTCACTCATATTCAAATCTCTGACAAGGTTTATTCTTATTACTGTTCTTGTTTTTTTCCTGATTTTTGGCAATAACATTAGAGTTTTGTTTAATTTTTTCCAGGCATCTTTTATAGAGCTTCTGTGGAATTTTCTGTATAACTTTTCATTAGGAGCGTTTAATGAAATATATAACTGAGTTGGGAGCTGGTCTTTTTTTGCCAGCTCTTCAATTTTCTCAGGGTTTAATCCGTTGGTGACTAGAAAACTGGTTTTCCCTCTTTTTTTAAGTTCGCTTATCAGTTGGCCAATTTTTGGATACAATGTTGGCTCCCCTGAAAGAGAGATTGCAAAGTGTTGCGGCTCTTGAGCTTCAGAGTATTTTTTCATATCAGCTTTGCTGAGTGTTTTATGAGCTGTTTCTGGAAGTATTTTAAATCCTTCAAGGAGTTTTCTTTGAGCATTAATGCAACCTTCTATTATTTCTTCAGGAGAATCAACCTTTCCTTTGATTTTTTTTCCAAGTGTTAACTCAATGGCTCTCCAGCAGTGCATGCACTTGTTTTGACACCACATTACTGCAGGAGTCATTTGGCAGCATAAATGGGATTTAATGCCATAAAATTTTTCCTTATAACACACACCTTCATTCCTTATTGATTTTTTTGTCCACCTGCATACCTGCACTGCCGCGTGTTCATGGCTACCAACAACTCTGTAATGCTGCTTTTTCAGGATTTTTTTTATATTTTCAGGAATCATGAGAATTAATTGTAAATGGTTGTTTTAAAATTTGCTTTTTGTGGTTTTTAAAAGCCAAAAACTACGAAAAGAAGCTCAAAGCCCAGAAAGCCATGATTATAAATAACAAGAAAAGAAAGATATATGTTACAAATCCAAACGCCTTTCTTGCTGCAGATTCACTGCCTGTTATTCCCAAAACAGTTAAATAGAAAAACCTTCCTCCATCAAAGATTCCAACAGGAAGCATGTTTATTAAAGCAACGCTTATACTTATTAACACAATCCACCATAGAAGATTGTATATGAAAGTTGCCACTCCATTAAATAATGGTTTATAATATACATGTGGGTCTTTGAATGAAGAAAGTTTAGAGTACAGTTTCCTTAATACACCTTTTCCATCTTTTTTTGCAAAACCCACTCCAAGCCAAGGAACACTCTCATTGCTGAATTCAGGATGCTGTTCCAGAACAACCTCATACTTTCTGAATTCGTTTTCAGAGATTGCTGTTTTTATTGTAATTTTGTCACCTGGAGAGTATTTTAGAAGTTCTGCTTTAAAAGATTCCATGTCAGTTACCTTTTTTCCATTTATTTCAGTTATCGCTCCAATGATGCCAGCTTTTATTGCAGGAGCAGAGGCATAAACCAGTATCCAGCCGTCATTCTTTTTTTGCATTTCCAGAATCTCTTTTGTGGCAAAATAGGTATTTTTAGAAGTTTTTACTTCAATATATTTTCTTTTTGCATTTTGTACTGCATTACTATTTTCAAGATTTTCTACAATTTCAAGTATCCTGTCATAGGAAGGATTTTCTAAGGGGATGTTGTTTATAGAGGTTATGTCTTTTACAGCTATTTTTGATGTTGCGTAACTGTCAAATATCACTCCTGAAGGAACAAAAGCAGCACTGAAAAATGCCCATAGGACTATAAAAAAGAAAATTGCAGTCAGAGTGTTTGCAAAGGTTCCTGCAGATAATACAGCTAATTGAGCAAGTTTTGGCTTTTTTGCCATTTTTTTCTCGTCAAGCTCTACAAATGCTGCAAGGAAAACCGGAAGAAAAAACGGAAAGAATCCGAATCCAGTAGATTTTATTTTTATCTTATTGTAAGCTGCAAAAATCCCATGTGCAAATTCGTGAGTTATTGCTATTATTGCAAGAATAATTATCCAGTATGTAAAATAGAACTCAGGAAGTCCAGGCACGAGTTTATCAACATAAGGGATTAATGGCATTACTGGAGGCACTTTTACTGTTTTGACAAGGTGAGGAAGAGTAGTATAAATATAAACCAGTTTTCCAAAAAGATAGATTATGCCAGCCATTAAAATATACCCAAGTCCTATTGATATGTAACTTAGAAATTTTAAGGCAGTCTTGTATTTGTTTCCAGTATAGTTAATCAGTTTTATGCCCCATTTTGCTTTGTATAAAAACAAAAGTCCTTCTCTTTTGAGATTTTTTCTTCCAAGATACAGAAATATTGACACAAATACAGCAAATAAAATTAAGAGAATAACATCATAAACAATAAATGCCATTTTAAACTTATTTCTTCTTTAAAGGCCTGAAGTTCCTCTTTTTACACTTCCTGCATTTAACTTTCCCTTCCAGTATATGTAATGGTTTTGCCCGCATCTTGCTCTGGCAACTCTTGCAGACAAATACATTCTTAAATAACCTGTTTTGAGCTTCAAGTATTTTTGCCATTTTTCATTAGAGTTTCCTTTTTACTATTTTTTCTCCTTCAATATCCCAGTACTCTACTGTTGAGTTTTCTTCAAGCTGAGACCTTATTTCTTCAGGGCAATCAACATCTATTGTCTCAAAACTCTCTAGATCCATTATGCTTATTTTTCCATCTCCACCCAATGAAAGCACTTGCCCTTTTCTTTTATCAACCATAGGAACTTCAAATCTTTCATGGCCAGGAACAGCAATAATCTTTTTCTGTCCAGTAATCAGGCCTATTGCTTCTATTCTGCATTTTGAAGCTCCATGCTTTCCAGTCTTGCTTATGTCAATACTTTTAACCATGCATGGAACACCATCGATTATGATGTTTGTTCCTACTCTTGCTTCTGTAGCTGATATTATTTTCAAGACCATGTCTTACAAAAAATAAATGCGTTTATAAAGGTTTTCCAAACTGGTTTTTGAGTGTCAGAGTGCTTTTTTTCAAGAGGGTTTAAGTTTATATTGGTGTTATGTTGAGGAGTTCATTAATTTTAGGAATTTGTTTTTTGTCTTTATGGTGTGATTAAATTATATTGTGTTTAATGGTTTTAAGTCCAATTTCTTGACTTCTTTTATCTTTTATCCCACCCGTATTTTATAAGGTAGAAAGTTCTTGACCATGCCCATAATAGAGTACCAGCCGAAAAAAAGAGAAAAATGAATTTTGTTATCTCGGTTTTCCATCCTGGTTTGATGTAAGTTCTTACATCTGGATGAATTGTTACTTCTCCTAATTTCATAGTATATTCTGTTTCATTGAGAGGAATAACTCCTTCTTTTGACTCTTTGATTATATCATATAGAGGCATTGTTACCTCAAATCTCCAATTAAATGTAAACTTATTCTCCTCTAAAGGTAGAGGTCTACACTCTTTATCTTTCACTTCAAAAAATTCACCTTTATTATAACTTACTTTTGTAGTTACTGCATCATAAATGACTTTTCCTTCATATTTCAAGAACGATCCTCTATTTTCAAAGCATACTACATCTGTCTTAGATCTCAAATAGATTAATTTCCAAATTACTCCTTCAAGGTTTCCTGCATTCAAATCTTCTCGATTAACAGAAAAAGATTTGGGTATTTCTAAGTAGGTAACATCGTCTTCTATATTATAAATTTTATTTAATTCTTCAGAGGGAATCTTTATTGTTTTAAACATACCGAAATTTAACACAACTGTAATCGCCATTATAAAAATGAATCTTGCAATTGGACCTTTTTTCAGATAATTCTCTTTCCATTTTTTTAGCCATTCTTTTAGCACTTCTCTAACCATATATTAGTTATAAAGAATTATATTTTATTAAATTTTTTAGAGCACAAAAACTCCTTTCTCACACAAAACCTAATCCTCTCTAACTTTCGGAGAAACTAATATCTCCTTAACAGTTACGCCTTCTTGCAGAAAACTCTCACCAAATCCACCTTCAGCAGACCTCATTAAATCACCCTCTTTTCTACCAGTAATTCTTAAATATAAATAACTAATTAAGAGAGTATGGTTGTTCAGTATTCAATAGTTGGCGCTCTAATTGGAAGTGTTATTGCATTAGGTGGAGTGCTTTTAGACAATTTAATTCTCTTAGTCATCTCTGTTTTTATAGCAGGATTCTTTTCTGCTTTTGATAACTTTCCTATGAGAGTTATCTCTTTAATTGTTTATTATATTTCTTGGTTTGTTTTGATGTATCTGCATACAGTAATATTCAATTCAGAAGCAATTCTTGGATTATTTGCTTTAGTATTTTACTCCATATTTA
>WAQV01000043.1 GCA_015520065.1 Candidatus Pacearchaeota archaeon
GTCTTAATAGTAATATTGCCTGTCCCATTCAAACTCATATTAGTTATTGTTTCATTAACAGTTGCATTAAGAATGCTTTCATTAAGAGTAAAATTCTGCAAGATGCTCTCGTTTAAAGTTGCGTTTATAACTGACACATTCTGCTGCAATGTCTGATTAGCTAAAGATTGGTTAGTTGCAAGGCTCTTGTTTTTTTCAACAGGCTTATAAACGCTTATTGGAATTGACTTGGATATAATTTCTGTTTCATTGTACTTCAAAGTTATCTTCAACTCTCCTTCCTGCGCAGGAATGTTCAGCTTTGTAAGGTTTATAGAAATCTCTTTTGTTTTATTTCCTCTGTAATCAGTACTGACAATTAAAGTATTATTCTCTATTTTAATCTTAACTTTCTCAGAAGAAGACACAAGCTCAACTTTCTGGCCTTCCTCAAGCTCGTAAATAAAAGGCTCTTCAGCTGTAACAACTCCTTCAATAGTTTTTTCAGGCTTTAATGTTGCATATCCTGTCCCTTTAAAACCCAAGAAAAAATTTGAAACTGTCCCTAAAATCCCTTTTATCACATTCCCTGTAACACTCGCCTGTGAAGATGCTTCTGAAGAGCCAGAGGACCCTGAGGAATCGCTAGAAGAACTTCCTCCTGAACTTTTAGCTGAATCTCCTTTAGATTCTTTTTTTGGCTTTTCTTTAGGCTTATCTGACTTTTTATCTGATTTTGACTCTTTCTTAGACTCTTTTTTAGGCTCTGGTCTTGATTTGGATTCTTTTTTCTCGGTTTGCTTTTCCTGCTTTTTTTGCTTCTTTTGCTCTGTTTTTGTTTCTTTTTGTTCTGAAGCCTTTGATTCTTTTTCAGCAGACTTGGTGCTATCTGCTGTCCCTTGTTCAGCGCTAGGCTGGCTGGATGTGCTTCCTGCATTCTCTGAAACAGATGACTTTGAAACATCTTTTTCTGTTTCTTTAGTTTTTCCTGTTGCTTGTTCTGAATCCTTTGAAGCATCCAGAGTGCTTTCAGGAGCCTGTTCCTGCTGTGTTTCCTGTTGCTCTTGTTTTTCCTCACTCTTTGTTTTATTCCCTATGCTTTCTTTTTTACTGGAATCTCCTGAATCTTTAACTTTTCCGCTATCAACAGCTGACTCATTAACTGAAGGCTCTTTTTTATCAGATTTGTTGACTGCTTGTTCTTTCCCTGTTTCTGTAGCATTAATGCCTTCCTGAGGGGTTTTGTCAGTTTCAGCAGTTTGATTAATTGCCGGAGTTTCAGGAATTTCCGGCAACTCTTCCTGAGATGCGTTTTTACTTACATCTTCTTCCTTTTTTCCAGCACCTCCTGAAACACTCTCATTCAAACCAGAAGTTTCGTTTTCAGGGCTTTCTGAGTATATTTTAATAACAAAAGATACTTTGGGATATGCCTCATCTTCAGAAATTCCGAATCCCTTTCCAGCTCCAGAAATATTCTTTCCCTTTATGTAAAACTCACCTTCAGCAACATTTAAGTTTTCTGGAACTAACTCTTTCAGAGTATATTTATAAACACTCCCGTTTAAACTCACAACAACCTCTGTGTCAGCAGGAAGAAACTCTTTTTCATCGAGAACCAGTTTTAAGTTCCCTGCAATTGACTCTCCTTCCAGATATGCGTTATCAACTGTCAGTGTAACTCTTCCTGTAAAATTGGAACTGAAAAAACTTAGAAACAGAAAAACTGCCAAAAGAATCCCTATAAACGCTAAAGGATTTCCTGTAAATCTCTTTTTTTTGCCTTTCCCCTTGTACTCAGAGATAACTTTCCCATTTACCCTACGGCTGTGATAAATATAAGGTCCGTAAACTTTTCCGTTCTTTTTAATATATTTCTTATAAACCATCTCTCCTCTTTTTAATTTTTGTAAGTAACTCTTAAAACCCCTCTCTGTTTTATGGCAGTTTTTACAGCTTTTTCTAGGAAAAAGATATATTTAAACTTTTCACTGATTTTTTATAACTATTTCTGTAAAGAAAACAAGGGTAAAAATAGTTACTTACAATTTAAAAAGCTAAGATTCCTTTAAAAAAACATGGAAAATTCAGAAAAAAAAGCTCTCAAAGACAGAATAACGAAGGAGAAAATTGAAAAATACTTAAGCCTGACTCTTAAAGCGCTGGAAACTGCAAAGAAGTCCATTGCAAAAGGTGCTGAAAGAGAGGCAAAAGAGATAATAGATATGGCATCTAATTATCTCTCAGATACAGAATATTTCTATAAAAAAGGAGACTTAGTCAATGCGTTTGCTGCAATAAACTATGCTCATGGCTGGATTGATGCAGGGGCAAGACTTGGGATTTTTAATGTAAAAGACAGTAAATTATTTACAATTAGATAACCTGAAAGCAAAATCTTTAAAAACTCATAAACTGACATCTAAGTATGGGAAAAATAAAGTCAAAACTCATAAAAAGAACTGCAAAAGCATTACTAGAAAAAGGGTTTGGATTCACTGATAGTTTTGAGAACAACAAAAAAATTCTTGGCAATACAATGCCAAGCAAGAAAATAAGAAACCAGGTTGCAGGATATATCGCAAGACTTAAAAAGCAAGAAAAACTAAAACAAGTATAACTTTTAAAGAGAAAAATGGCAGAAGAAACAACAAAACAGGAAACAACTGCTGAGACTGAACAAAAAGCGGAAAAAGCTGAAGAAAAGCAGGAGAAACAAGAAGCACCAGAGTCAAAAGAGAGTGGAGAAAAAGAAGAGCAGAAAAAAGATGAAGACAGCAATATAATATTCATTGGAACAAAGCCTTTCAAGAACTACATAAAGAGCATCTCAATACAATTCAAAAAAAGAGATAATGTAATAATAAAAGCAAGAGGTAAATTCATAACAAGAGCTGTTGATCTTGCTGAGGTTATTAAGAAAAAATACTCTCAACCTAAGAAAATAGAGATTGAGGAAATAAAAACTGGAAGCGAGGAATTCAAGAACAAAGAAGGAAAAGATGTTTCTGTTTCTACAATAGAGATTACTCTTACAAAAGCTTGAATTTAACTCTCTAACAATCTCCAATAGCAACAAATTTTATCAGAGTTCGTTAATCTATTTTAAAGAGTTCTGTAAAGCATTTTGCATTCTACCAATGTGTGCCAGCTGAACCAGAATTAGGTTTAAAACAGAAACCTTTTAAATTAATTCTATTTTCTATTTCCGGCTGCATAGCTCAGTTGGCAGAGCGCGAGTCTCATGAGCTCGAGGTCCCGGGTTCGACTCCCGGTGCAGCCACTGACCATAACTCACTCTATATGACAAAATTCTCGAATAAATGACTAAAAGAACCAGTATTAACCAACAACACTAACCCCATCTCCTTTCTTTCTTGGCAAAATATGAAAATGAACATGATTTACAACCTGTCCTGCAGCTTCAAAATTATTGTTAAGTATATTAAATCCCTCTGCATTTCTGTCCTTCATAACTTTTAGTGCAGTGTTTTTAATACAGTCCAAAAGCTCTGCTCCAAGGCTTGAAGGCATATCAAGAGCATTCTCAAAATGCTTTTTTGAGATAACTAAACTATGCCCGTCTGTTTTTGGATGAATGTCAAAAATGGAAAAGAAATTATCATTCTCATAAATTATCTCTGAATTAACCTCTCCTTTCGCAATCTTGCAGAATATGCAATCTCCTTCCATATAAAAAATAAAAAAGAAATAGTTTAAAAATCTATTGAAAAATAGTTACGACTAAAAAGAAAAATTCACCTAAACCTCTCAGCAATTATCTTCTTTTCTTTTTTGCAGCTTTCTTCTTCTTTGTTGTCTTTTTCTTTGTCTTTTTCTTGGCTGTCTTCTTTTTTGTTTTCTTCTTAGCTGCTTTTTTCTTTTTTGTAGCTTTCTTCTTCGCCATTTTCAAGAAC
>WAQV01000044.1 GCA_015520065.1 Candidatus Pacearchaeota archaeon
CTGTTGTAATTGAGAACCCTCCAGCAGGAGGGGCTTTCAGCACAGGAGAAGAGCTTAAAAAAATTGTTGAAAAGTCCAGAGAGCATTTTGTAAAAAGGGCTGTTGAGGAAGGAATCTCAGAGTCAGAAGCAAAAAAGCTTGCAGAGAAATTCATTGGTGCTACGTGGGATGTAGGACACATAAACATGTTAAGGAGATATGGCTATGAATCAGAAGACATTATTAAGGAAACAGAAAAAATTGCTCCTCTCGTAAAACATGTCCATCTTTCCGACAATTTCGGGTTTGAGCATACAGAGCTTCCTATGGGAATGGGAAATGTTCCAGTAAAGGAGATGATGGAAAAGCTTGGAAAAGAAGGATTTGAAGGAAGGAAGATTATAGAGGCGCTGAGTTGGTGGCAGCATTTCTCTCCAGGAGGAAAACATAACCCTCCTCTTGCTCCAACTCTTAAAGCATTCGGAGTTCCTATGTACTCAACAGGAGTTGGACCTTACTGGAATCAGGCAGTAGGGCTTCATCAGGATTATTTTGGTGGTTATGGCAAGATGCTTCCTCAGATGAATTACGAAACTTTCGGAGCAGGATTTTCCAATCTTCCAGCTGAATTAGGAGGGCAGAGGTTTGGAGGAGAAGGAAGCAGAATGTCCGGAAGGCCTATGGAGTAATAAAACAGATTTTTCAAAGTATAGCATGAAACTACTCAACATCAGTAAAATTGCTAATATTTAAAAACCTATGAAGCTTTTTAGGAGAAAGCATAAAAAAGATGGTGAAGAAAAAAACTTCTGGAAAAAAATCAGGCAGCTCAAAAAAGAAGTCTGTTAAAAAGAGTTCTGCTGAAGCTTCAGCAAAAAAGCCGTCTACTCTTGAACTGAAAACAGAAACAGAGATAGCAATGGATTTTGCAACAAAAGTTTACAAGAAATTTAACAAGCTGATAAAGTCAGTAATTCTTTTCGGCTCTGTTGCAAAACAGGAGGCTGAGGCTGGCTCTGATATTGATATAATAATTGTTATAGATGATGCCTCAATAAAATGGGATTTGGAGCTGGTTGCATGGTACAGAGAGGAGCTTGACAAGATTCTAAGAGCAAACCCTTACCAAAAAGAGCTTCACATAAATACAATCAAGCTTACAACCTGGTGGGAAGACCTAATGAGAGGAGATCCTCTAATAATAAATATCATAAGATATGGTGAGGAAATGATAGATTTTGGAGGATTTTTCAAGCCTCTGAAATTCCTGCTTGTGAACGGAAAGATAAGGTCAACCCCTGAGGCAATTTACAATGCCTTGCAGAGAGCTCCTATGCACATCACAAGAAGCAAAGCAGCTGCTCTTGGAGCAATTGAAGGAGTTTATTGGTCTATGGTTGATTCTGCACATGCCGCACTAATTGCAGCCAAAGTTCTGCCACCCTCTCCAGAACACATTGTAGAGGAGCTGAATGTTAATTTTGTAGGCAAAGGAATGCTTAATGAGAAATATGTGGACTGGTATAAAGAGATTTTGTACTTGTATAAACAAATAACTCATGGAAAGATAAGAACTCTTAAAGGTGTTGAAATTGATAAATGGCAGGACAGGGCTGAGGAATTCTTGAGAGTAATGGCAACTCTCGTTGAAAGACTCACCAGAGTTAAGGATTAAAGCCAGTTAATTTTTTCTTTGCTGATTTTTTGCTTAACCAGACAGAGGAAGAGCTATGCTTTTTAGGTTTGCCTCAAGAGCTTTCTCAGCATCCTTGTACAAAGAGTCCTCAATCTTCTTTCTCAATCTAAGGAAGTACAGGTTGTCAAGCTGGTTTATAAGAAGCATTGACTGGGAGTAGTCCGCTATCTCCTGCCTTAGCTTTCTTATCTCATCTGTAGAAAGCTCTTCTTTTCCTGAGTATGCTTTTTCAAGAGTCTTAGATATATCATTAGCTTTTTTGTTAATATCTTCAAGAGTCATTCCTTCTTTTCCGCTTATTATTGCCTGATAGAATTTCTTTTGGCTGTCTTTCAGATTTCCTCCGTACAGCTCAAAGAAGTCATTAAGACTTGCCTTTTTGTATGCCTCTTCGTACTTTTTATTAAGCGCTGAGAGTATTTTCTTTACATCTTCTTCAGAAGGCGTAGAGTTTTTTAGTATTATGTTTACATCTTCTGAAACATTCTCAAGCGACTCTATGAAAAAGTCCAAAGACTTTCTTGCTAGTCTAGGGTCTTTTTCAGCATACTCTGCTCCTACTCTTGCAAGCTCGTATTTTTTAAGCTGCTCAACAACGCTCATTTTAAATTTGAGGTTATTTATTTTAGTTGATTTTTTAAAGTGTCTCGCATTTATAAACTTTTCGGTTTTGTAACCACCTAACAGTGATACAACATCAGAAAGAGATTCTTTATTGTGCAATATTCTCAGCAATTATTCTTGTCTTGCACGGAAGCTTTGACTTTATCTGTTTAAGAACTTTTCTTGCGAACTGCTCTGCTTTTGGAGTCTGCACAGCAACTATGAATATCTTGTCTTCAGGCTTGACTATAGCTGCTTTTCCAACAGCCTTTCCGAAAGAGAGCTGCATTCCTGTCTGCATTCTGTCAGCCCCAGCTCCTGTAAGCATTTTATTTTCCCTCTGAATGTGGTGCGGAAAAGGAACAACCCTAAACATGTACTGCCCTGACAGCTCCTTATCAAGCTTTTTGTTTATGTACTGCCTGCACGCCTCTAAAGCATTATGCCTTATCTGTACTTTTTCTGCAGAAACAAGAGACAAAACAATAGGAAGCTTTCCTTCCTCAAACAGCTTTTCTTTTCCCATAGTGAATTTCACTATCTTCTGCTGCGGAACTGTCTTTATGTAAGACTTGCTTCTCTTTTTACTGACCCTTGTGTAAGGAACAACCTTTCTCTTTGAATACGCGTTTGCTTTTCTTAGTGATGCCATTTTAACCCTTTATATTTACTTCAGTTGTTACTGCTTGTCCTGGCAATCCTTTTTCAAAGATCCCTCTTACAAGCCCTTTGTTTCCATGAGTATTTGAGATCTTTCCTTTTATTATCTTTCCTGCTGGAGATTTCCATTCAACTTCTTTTCCTATGAATTTTTCTGCATCCTGTTTGCTTTTAACTCCCTCTATCTCAATTATAAAATGCCTTTCATGAATCGTATGCCTTCCACGCCTGAACTGTATGATTTTGCCTTTTGCCATATTAACTATCAATAAAATCAGTTTTTAAAGTTTCCGAAATTTCGAACTGCAGGTTAAATCTTAATGCTAACTATCTTGCTTATTCCGTCATGCATGCTTACTCCATACAAGTTAGTGGCATTTGTAATTATCTCATCGTTGTGCGAAATTATTATGTATTGCCCTTTTTTCATGTATTTTTTCAGCAGCCCTGCAAGCCGCTCGGAGTTTCTTTTGTCCAGAGCAGCGTCAATCTCGTCAAGAATGTAAAAGCAATAAGGCCTGTACTCCTGTATGGCAAATATCAGAGATAGTGCAACAAGCGTTTGCTCTCCGCCTGACAATGAGGTAACATCAAAATATTTTCCATGGCCTGTCTTAATTATTATATTTACTCCTCCCTCAAATGGGTCCTTCTTGTTTTCAAGCTCTAGGAAAACCTGTCCTTTGGAACTTAATTGGGAAAAGTTTCTCGAGAAAATCTCATTCAAGCTGTTAAGAGTTTTTAGGAAAGTCTTTTTCTTTTTCACATCAATTTCATGAATTACTTTCAGTATGCTGTCCTTTTCTTTAGCAATTGTGTCTGCTTTCTCTCTTACTGCTTCATACTCTTTTTTAATTGAGTCATAAACCTCGAGAGAACGCAGATTAACAGCACCCATTTTTGATACAATTTCTTTCGCTCTCTCAAGTTTCTGGATTAATGACTCTCTGCTGGCTTTTATTATCTCAATATTCTGGAATTCAAGCATTTTGACTTCCAGATTTTCTATCTCTGCATCTATTCTCGCCTTTTCAATCTTGAACTCATTAATCTCTTTCTCATGGTTATAGATGTCATTTTGCTTAAGTGCCACAACTGACTCTTTCTCCCGGATTTTTTTCTGCATTGAATCCCTCTCTGAAAAAAGTTTCTGGAATTTATTGTTTAGCTCTTCTTCTTTTTTCTTTTTCTCCTCAAAAACTTTTTCTTTTTCAGCCAGAACTTTCCGCGCGTCTGCCAGCTCTTCTGTAATCTCAGACTCTTCTCTTACGAGTTGTTTTAATGAAACTTTCAATCTCTCGAGTTCTCTTTCTTTAAAAGCAATCTCAGAATCAATATTCTCAATGCTTCTTAAAGAAATCTCATTGACCTCTATTTTTATTCTTTCGTACTTCTCTTCAATATTTGCATTCTTCTCAACGAGTTTTTCAAGGTAGTTTTCTCTTTTCTTAAGCTCTTCAATCTCTTTTTTCAGCTTCTCTGTTTTTTCATGAAGGTTTTTTATCTGCTCCTTTTTACTGTTTATGGAGTTTATTTTTAATATGTCCTCTTTTCTTTTTGAGATTTCCAAACTTATATCTTCAACCTCTTTTTTTATTGCCTCTCTTTTTTCCAGGATTTCTTCAAGTGCTTTTTTCAGTTTTAAATTCTCCTCTTTTAAGGAGTTGATTTTGGGAGCTGTTTCCTTATGGATTGAGTCTATATGTTCTTTAGTTATTTTGCTTTTGCATAAAGGGCAGACATCTATTTTTGAGATTTTCTCTTTTATTTTTTCCTGATTTTGTATCTCGTGTTCATTAGTATGCATCTTTTTTTCCAGCTCAATTTCCTGTTTGTGCATTTCTGCAAGCAACTTTTCTCTGTCTGCAAGTTTGTTTTTTAAGGCTTCCAGCTTTTCTTTTGTTGTCTCTTTGTCAAAAAGCTCAGAATAGAGAGTTTCAATATCTTTAATTAAAAGTTCAGACTCTGAATTATAGCTGTTAAGAATTCTGCTCTTGTCTTCAAGCATCTCTTTTAATGATTTCAACTGAGATTTTGCAATATAGAATTTCTTTTTTTCCTCTTCAAGTTTTTCAAGCTCTTTCTTTTTTTGTTCTAACTCCTTCTGCTTTTTCAGGTATTGCTGGTTTCCTGAAAGCTCTCTAAACTCTTTAAGGGTTTTTTCCTGTTCTTTAATTGAATCCTCAATTTCTGATTTTTTTAACTCAATTTCTGACAGCCTTTCTTGGTAATTGTTAATATTTGTTTCCAGCATTACTATATTTGTCCTTATCTCCACTATCTCATTATTCAGCTTTTCCTGTTCTAGTCCTGTAGCTTTCTGTATTGAGTCGTTTATTGAGTTAATCTTTGATTCCAGTGCTGTTATGGAGC